>DASYSN010000354.1:0-21542 GCA_036003305.1 Thermoanaerobaculia bacterium | reverse complement strand
TTCTCGCGCGCTCTGCAGACCGCGCGGATCAGGGTCGTACTGAGCATGCGCCGCGCGTGCGAACGCCTCGCCGATCTCGTCGAGCGGGTAGGGAATGCCCGCGCGCGTCGGATTCGATTCCGTCAGATCGAGCGCGTTCGGATGGCGTGCGCGCGCGATCGCGAGCCGGTTCGGCGGCGTGTTCCATTGCGCGCGTCGCGAGAACATCGGAGCGTAGAGCTTAGTGCTTAGAGCGTAGTGCTTAGGCCGAAACTTCTTTTCCTAAGCACTAAGCACCACGCACTAAGCACTGCAATGCTGCGCCGCTTCTGCCATTCCCTTTTCGAGATCGCCGCGGGCGCTAGTGTGCGACGCAGGCACGGCGTCGATCGCCTGGCGGAACGTCTTCGCGGCCTCGTCGCAGGCGCCGCGCGCGGCGAGGATCCGCGCGAGCGTGTCGAGCACGAGGTACGAGTCGGGGCCGTTCTGCGCCACCGCCTTTCGCGCCATCGCCTCCGCCTCGTCGTAGTGCTTCTCCTGGTAGAGGAGCCACGCGAGGTTGTTCAGCGCGTCGCGGAACGACGGTTCCAGCTCCAGCGCCTTCCGGAACGACGTCTCCGCGTCGTGCGTCTGCCCGAGTTGCATCTGCGCGTTGCCGAGGTTCGTCCAGACCAGCGGCGTTCTCTTGTAGTGGTCGAGCAGGTCGCGGTACTGCGCGGCCGCCTCGGTGTACTTCCCTTCCGATTCGAGCGACACCGCCGCGCGGAGCGACTCATCCTCCGTGCGGGGATGAATGAAGATCGCCGCGTGGCCGCCGCCGCTCCACGCATTTTCGAGCCTCTCGAACTTGACCCAGCGTCCCTGACCGTCGCCGAACTGCACGCGGATCAGGTTGTGCTCGGGATCGATCCCGTCGGCGACGACGTAGTGGAAGAAGTCGTAGTGATGGCCGAGCGCGTCGATGACTTTCAGCATCAGGATCACGGGACGCCCGGCGGTCAACTCGCTCTCGACCGACGCGCGGTCGCCGGTGACGAGCTTCGCCTCGTAGCCCTTCTGGCGCGCCGCGATGAGCATGTCGATCGTCATCACGCCGCCGCGCGTCTTCGGCAGCGACGCGTCCCACTGCTGCATCGAGGTGGTGTCGCCGTAGTGCTGCAGAACGGTGGACAGCGATCCGGCGCCGCACGACTCGATGCCCCACTTCAGCGTCGGCATGTTCGGAATCGTCGTGGCGGTGGCGCCGGCGTGCTGCGAACGGGGGGTGAACAGCGTGGTGCAGGCGGCGAGCAGGAGCGGGGCGAGTGCAGCGATTCGTTTCATAAACAAATCGGGCGAGCGCAAGCCGCCCGCCCGATTGTATTCGTCTCCTCTTCGGTTCGGGTTCAGCCCAGTGCGATGACGAGGATCAGCGCCGCGAGCGCGCCGATTCCGACCCAAATCCACTCCTGCCGGGTGAGACCCGCCGCCTGCAACTGGTCCAGATTGTTCGCAAGCTGATGCAGGTCCTGCGGCGAGAGCTGCGCCACGCGCGCGTTCACCTGGTCGGTGGTGAAGCCGCGGGCCGCCAATGCCTGCGCGACCTGATCGTTCGACGTGAAGTCACGAACGACCGTGAGATCCGCGGCACGCGAATCGAGGCTCTGATTCGCCGCGGTCTTCGACGGCATCGGCGCCGCGAAGCTCGGGACAGCGATCGCCAGGGCGAGGAGAACGAAAAACACCAATGTAATACGCTTCGACACGACAACCTCCTTTTGACTGCCGGCTGGCGTCAGGCCGCCGGCTCCGGGGACGCGAGGGAGCAAGAGGCGGACCAGAGGGTAGTGGCCGGTGGCTGGTGGCCGGTTGCCAGATCCGGCTACCGGCCACCGGTCACCGGCGACTGACCCCCAGGAACTGTTACGATCGCTCACCTGTTACACCACCGCACATGATCCGCTTCGAGGACATCCTTGATCGTGTCGAAAGTTATAAGCCCGACTTCGACGAGGAGCTGTTGCAGAAGGCGTACATCTTCTCGGCGCGCGAGCACCGGGAGCAGGTGCGCATCTCGGGCGAGCCGTACCTGGTCCACCCCCTCAACGTCGCCTACATCCTCACGGAAATGCGGCTGGACGAGACGTCGATCGCCGTCGGCCTCCTCCACGACGTCCTCGAAGACACCCTGACGACGAAGGAGACGCTGCAGGAGACGTTCGGCAACGACGTCGCGGACCTCGTCGACGGAGTCACGAAGATCTCCCGGTACAACTTCGTCTCGAAGGAAGAGCAGCAGGCGGAGACATTTCGCAAGATGCTGCTGGCGATGGTCTCCGACCTCCGGGTCGTGCTCGTCAAGCTCGCCGACCGCCTCCACAACATGCGCACGCTGCAGTACCTCGCCGAGGAAAAGCGCGTCGCCGTCGCGAAAGAGACGATCGAGATCTACGCGCCGATCGCCAACCGCCTCGGCATCGGGAGCATCAAGAGCGAGCTGGAAGACCTTTCATTTCAGTACCTCCATCCGCGCGAGTACGAGGAGCTGCACCGGGCGATCAGCGAGAAGATGGCCGTCAGCGGCGACGTCGTCGAGCGGATCAAGACGACCCTCTCCCACGCGCTGCACGACAACGCCATCGAAGGCGACGTCTACGGACGCGTCAAGTCGATCTACTCCATCTGGGCCAAGATGCGGCGGCAGGAAATCGACATCGGGCAGCTCTACGACTACCTCGCCTTCCGCATCACCACCAGCTCCATCAAGGACTGCTACGCCTGCCTCGGCATCATCCATCAGATGTGGAGGCCCGTTCCGGGACGCATCAAAGACTACGTCGCGATGCCGAAGCCGAACTTCTACCAGTCGCTGCACACGACCGTGGTGGCGGAGAAGGGACAGCCGTTCGAGGTCCAGATCCGGACAAAGGAGATGGACCTGATCGCCGAGCAGGGCATCGCGGCCCACTGGAAGTACAAGGAAGGGCGCGTCGGGGCGCATCCCGACGACGCGAACTTCCTGTGGCTGCGGCAGGTGATGGAGTGGCAGCAGGAGATCAAGGATCCGCGGGTCTTCCTCGACTCGCTGAAGATCGACCTGTACCCGGACGAGGTCTACACCTTCACTCCGCGGGGCGACGTCTTCGCGTTTCCGCGCGGCGCGACGCCGCTCGACTTCGCCTACCGCATCCACACCGACGTCGGCCATCGTTGCATGGGAGCTCGCGTCAACGGCAAGCTCCTTCCGCTGCGGACGCCGCTGAAGAACGGCGACATCGTCGAGATCCTCACCGGCGCGACCCAGACGCCGAGCCGTGAGTGGCTGAACATGGTCGCCACCTCGCGCGCGCGGCACAAGATCCGGCACTGGCTGAACCTCGAGCAGAAGAACCGCTCGATCGAGGTCGGGCGGAAGCTGATCGAGCGGGAGGCGAAGCGGTATCGGGTGCAGTGGCGGAAGCTGATCGCCGAGAACGCGCTCGACGGCGTCCTGAACGAGTACGGCCTGCCGAAGCTCGACGAGCTGTACGCCGACGTCGGCTACGGGAAGATCTCCCCCCGCAGCATCGTCGAGCGCTTCGTCACCGACGAGCAGAAGGAGCGCGGCGGCGAGACGGTCCAGCCGGGCGTCATCCAGCAGGCGGTTCGGCGCATCTTCCCGTTTACGTCCAGCGCAACGATCAAGGTCAAGGGCTACGACGACCTGATGACGTACCTGGCGAAATGTTGCAACCCGCTGCCGGGGGAGGCGATCGTCGGCTACGTCACGCGCGGCAAGGGCGTGGCGGTGCACAGCGCGAACTGTCCGAACATCAAGAACCTCATGTTCAACCCCGACCGGGAGATCGCCGTCGAGTGGGCCGACCAGCGCCAGTCGCAGTTCCAGGTCGAGCTGGAGATCGTCATGGAGGACCGCCAGGGCGTTCTCGCCAGGATCGTCTCGACGATCTCGAACCTGAAGACCAACATCCGGCAGATGGACACGCGAGCCGGGGACGGCAAGGCCACGGCCGAGCTGGTCCTCGAGATCGCCGACCTGAAACACCTCGAGAAGGTGATCAAGTCGATCGGTGGGGTTGACGGAGTGTTGCGCGTGGAGAGGAAGTACAACATAGGCCGCCACGCGACGGCCTAGTTGAACCTACCGCGCCGCCTTCTGAACCTTGCCCGAGCGGATGCAGCGGGTGCAGACGTTGATTCGGCGGACGGCGCCCCCGACGATCGCGCGAACGCGCTGCAGGTTCGGCATCCAACGCCGGCTCGAGACGTTGTGGGCATGGCTGACCCGGTTACCGAACACCGGAGCCTTGCCGCAAACTTCACACATTTTGGCCATCGAAAACTCCCTCAAATAAACGAAAGGCGCAGATTCTAAACCTGCTCCGGGACTTGTGCAACGAATTCAGAGCCCGCCTCGCGGCAAACACGCGTCATCGCTTCACTTATCTAATTTCTGTAGAGTTGACACCACTCTTAAAAGAATGTAATTTCGGTCCACCTTTCATCAACCGGTGCCAGCGAGAAGTGAGTGTGTGAGATGGATGGGGTGAGTGGTGTTCTTCTCAAAGAGCAAAAATGTCGTCGGCCTTGATATCGGCTCCTCGGCAGTCAAACTAGTTGAGCTGAAGGAGAAAAAGGGCGGAGCCTTTTCGCTCGTCAAGCTCGGACTGGAACGGCTCTCTCCCGAGGCGATCGTTGACGGCTCCATCATGGATTCGTCCATGGTGGTCGAGACGATCTCCAAGCTGAACTCCGAAAAAGCGATCAAGAATTCCAACTACGCGACCTCCCTCTCCGGACACTCCGTGATCATCAAAAAGATCACGCTTCCGGCGATGTCGCCCGAGGAATTGTCGGAGTCGATCCAGTGGGAAGCCGAGCAGTACATCCCCTTCGACATCAACGACGTGAACCTCGACTACGTCCCGCTGACGCAGCCGGGCTCGGGCGACAACATCGACGTCATCCTCGTCGCCGTGAAGAAGGAAAAGATCAACGACTACACGTCGGTGATCAGCCAGACCGGCAAGGTCCCGGTCCTGGTCGACGTCGACGCCTTCGCCGTCCAGAACGCGTACGAGACGAACTACGACGTCGAGGACGGGAAGGTCCTGGCCCTCGTCAACATCGGCGCCTCCGTCACCAACGTGAACGTCCTCTCGGGCGGCAGCTCGCTGTTCTGGCGCGACATCACGTTCGGCGGCAATCAGTACACCGACGCCATCCAGCGGGAGCTGTCGCTCTCGTTCGATCAGGCCGAGGAGCTCAAGCGCGGCCACTCGGTCGCGGACTACACCATCCAGCAGGTCATCCCGATCCTCAACTCCGTTTCGGAAGATTTCGCAGGCGAGCTTCGCAAGACGCTCGACTTCTTCACCGCGACGTCGGGCGCCGACCGCGTCGACGAGATCGTTCTCGCCGGCGGCGGCTCCGGGGTGCTCAACCTCGACGCCATCCTGCGGGACAAGTTCGGCATCCCCGTGTCGATCATGGACCCCTTCCGGAAGATCACGGTGGACGAGAGCGCGTTCAATCCCGAGGAGCTGGCTGAGATAGCGCCGAGCATGGCCATCGCTGTCGGCCTTGCGATAAGGAAGTTGGGGGACGCTTGATCAAAATCAACCTGGTGCGGGAGGGGCGGGCGGTGCGCGGAGCAGGCGCTCCCGCGGCGGTCCCAGGTATCGCCGCCGCCGCAGGTCCCGGCAATCTCAACAACATCCTCATCATCGGCCTCGTGATCGTCGGCGCCGTCATCTCGCTCGGCTACTGGCTTTACGCCAAGCGAAACCTCGCGAACACGCAGGCGACGATGGAGCAGCGGAAGCTGGAGGCGCAGAAGCTCGAGTCGGCCATCAACGCCGTCAACGACTTCCAGAAGAAGAAGGACAACCTCCAGAAGCGCATCGATCTCATCAATCAGCTCAAGCAGAACCAGAAGGGTCCCGTGAGGATCATGGACCAGGTGAGCCGCGACCTTCCCGACCTCGTCTGGCTCGACACCATGAACATCACGAACGGCCACATCGCCTTGACCGGCCGCGGTCTCAATCCGAACGCGATCGCGCTGTTCGTCGCGAACGTCAAGCAGGATCCGTTCTTCGAGGAGCCGAAGGTCGGCACGATCACGCAGCAGAGCCAGAGTCCGCCGGTGTACGGGTTCGACATGAACTTCGGCTTCACCTATACGCCGAAGACGCCCGGCCAGCCGGCCGGCGCCGCGATCGGCACGTCGACCACCGCTACGACCGGAACTACGACCGGAACTTCAGGCAGCGCGACCGGGACCGCCAGTCCCGGTAAGCCGGGCGGGACGAAGAGGTAGGAGCGATGGCGTTCTCACTCAACGACAAACCTCTCTACGTCGGACTCGGCGTCGGACTGCTGCTCGCGGTCCTCATGGTCGGCGCGACGCACTACTTCCTCGTGACGGATATCGTCAACGAAATGCACGCGGACGAGGCGCAGATCACGGACCTCGACAAGAAGATCGATGCCGGCCGTGCCGCGGAACGGAAACTCCCGCAATTCCGCGCGGAGGTCGCGCGGCTGGAGCAGGAGCTCGACAAGCTCCGCCGCATTCTGCCGTCGACGCGCAACACCGAAGAGATCATCCAAAAGGTCAAGGCGCTCGTCGACCAGGGCGACTTCAGCCTCAAGAAGCTGACGTTCCCCGACCTTGGAGCGGCGAAGGGCGGCGATCCGTATTCCGAATGGCCCATCAGCGTGTCGGTCGAGGGCCGCTACCACAACCTCGCGATCCTCTTTAACCGCCTCGGCAACTTCTCGCGCATCATGAATGTCGAGAACATCCAGATCAAAGCGCTGCCGACCCAGGTGGAGAAGACCATCTCGGCCGACTTCATCGCGAAGACGTTCGTCTACGTCGAACCGACGGAGTCCAAGTCCGACAAGAAGGGCGCCAAGCCTGCGAAGAAAGCGGAATCCGGAGGCGGGGAATGAGACTCTCGCGTTTCGCAGCTTCTCTGCTGATCGTCGGCGGCGCGATGGCGGGCGTCATCGTGGCGCAGACGCCGAAGCCGGGGATCACGAAGCCCGCGCCCGCGACGACCACCACGGCGGCCGCCACCACGGCGACGACCAGCAGCGGCGGCGTCCAGCAGACGCTGCAGGAGATCCTCGAAGAGCCGACCAGCGCGGACAGCTACCGCTACGACCCGCAGGGCCGCCGCGATCCGTTCCAGTCGCTCATCGGGCCGCGTCCGGCGATTCAGCCGGGACAGCGGCCGCCCGGCGTCCCCGGATTCCTCGTCGATGAAATGAAACTTCAGGGCGTCTTCGAGACCAAGAAGGGCGTCTTTACCGCGATGGTGCTCGGTCCGGACAACAAGGGTTACCCGATCCATGTAGGGGACAAAGTTCTCGATGGCGAAGTCATTCGCATCACTCCCTTGACGGTCGTCTTCCGCCAGGAAGTCAATGACCCGACTCGGATCGAACGGTACAAAGAAGTGACGAAAGAGCTCACTCCAGAGGCGACGAAGAAGTAACGGGATGGGGCTGCGTGGAGGGCTGGAGATGGTGAAGGTGGGAAGTATGAGAAGAGCCAACCGAATGCTGGTGGTGACGATGGTCGTCGCGGCCGTCGGCGTGAGCGGGGCGAACGCGTCCCTGTTCCGACACCGCAAGGCTGAAGGAACGCCTGCCGCCAGTACCGCTGCTGTTGCCGGCGCGACTCTGAATGCCATCGACGTCGATGGCTCGCGCATCACGCTGCGGACCAGCGCCACGCCCGCATACACGTCCTACAACCCGGCGCCCGATGTCTTCGTCGTCGATCTCACCGCTACGTCGAAGGGCTCCGCCCTCGCCATTCCGGCCACTCTCCCCCCCGGCGTCACCTCGGTTACGGCCGAGGAGGCGGTGGAGATGGGGACGCGCCTGACGCGCGTCACCTTCCGGCTGGCGCAGCCGGCTTCGCCGCAGGCAGCCGCAAACGACAACAACGTCATCGTCACGATGCCGGTGGGCGTTGCCGCGGCACCGGAAGCCGTCGCGCCGGCTCAGGTGGCAGCCCTTCCGCCGGTCGAAGTCAAGAAGGACGACACCCCGCATATCGAGCCGGTTGCCGATCCAACGCCGGCCGCCGTTCCCGCCGAACGGGTCGCGGTTCCTGTTGCGATTGCCTCCGGAACGAAAGCGAAGAAACTCCAGCACGTCGAGGCCTCCGGCTCCGGCGCGAATGTCCAGGTGCGGATCTCGGGTGATGGGTCGTTCAATTACAAGGCGTTCACCCTCGAGAACCCGTCGCGCCTCGTCATCGACTTCAACGGCGTGAGGAACAACGTCGCCAAGTCGAGCGTCGTCGTCTCCGATGCGGTCGTGAAGCGCATCCGCGTCGGCCAGTTCGCGACGGCGCCGACGCCGGTCGCGCGCGTCGTTCTCGACCTCGTCGCCAAGTCGCGGTATCACATCGCTGAAGACGGCGACGCCTTGCGCGTCACGTTCGGCGAAGCGCCGGCCGCCGTTGCGGCAGCGCGGCCGGCCCCGACTGTCGAAACTGTCGTCGAATCTCCGAAGAGCGAGCCCCTGAAAACCGAGCCCCTGAAAACCGAGCCACTGAAGAGCGAGCCGCCGAAAAAGGTCGCGCAGACCACCGCCGCGCCCATCGACGTCCCGTCACAGGTTCCGACGGTCGCTCCCGAGGCGACCACCTGGAAGATGCCCGCGGATCCGAAGCCGGCGAAGCACGCTCCCGCCAAGGCGGTCATCAACGCCACGGCCGATCAGGCGCCGCCGAACACGCCGCCGCGCGTGCGGACCACGACCTCGAACGAGAACGTCTTCACCGACGCTCCTGCCCCGGTGCCGCCGCCGGCGAGCATGCTGCCCGAAGGGACGCGCCTGCTCGCGAATCCCACCACCAACTCGCGCACTCTCGGCGCGACCAACCAGAAGGTCTACACCGGCGAGCCGCTTTCGCTGAACCTCAAGGAAGCGGACATCCGCGACGTCCTTCGTACCTTCGGCGATCTCACGGGACTGAACATCGCGGTCGATCCCGACGTGCAGGGCAAAGTCACCGTCAATTTCAACGAAGTTCCGTGGGACCAGGCGCTCGACATCATCCTGCGTCAGAACTCGCTCAACTATGTGCTGGAAGGCAACGTGCTGCGTGTCGGCCGCGTGGACCGTCTCGCCGCCGAGCAGCAGGCGCAGCGGCGGCTCGAGGAAGAGCAGCGGCTGAACGTCAACACCATCACCGCGGTTTTCAAGCTCTCCTACGCACGCGCCAGCGACGTCCAGAATCTCATCAAGGAGATCGCGTCTCCGCGCGCGAGGATCATCGTCGATGCGCGGACGAATCAGTTGATCGTCAGCGAGATCCCGGCGTATCTGCAGACGATCAATGACCTGATCAACACGGTCGACATCCCGACGCGCCAGGTGATGATCGAGGCGCGCATCGTCGAGGCGTCGAAGGTCTTCACCCAGCAGTACGGCTTCTCGTGGGGCTTCTCGGGCGCCTTCGACCCGGCGCTCGGCAACGGCACCGGCCTGATCTTCCCGAACCGGATCGGCTACACCGCCGGACCATTCGACTTCAGCGGCGGCGGCAACCCGCTGCTGCAACTCCACCTCGCCGACGTCCTCGGCACGTTCAACCTCGACTTCGCGCTGAACGCCTCGGAGTTCGAAGGTCTCGCGAAGGTCATCTCGGCGCCGAAGGTCACGACGCAGGACAACGTCTCGGCCGAAATCCAGAGCGGTTTCCAGATCCCGTATCAGACGCGCATCAACTTCACGACGACCATCCAGTACGTCGACGCGACGCTGCGGCTGACGGTGACTCCGCAGATCACCGAGGCGGGGACGGTCATCATGGACATCAACGTCCAGAAGAACGAGCCGACCACCGGTCTCGCGGTCGAGGGTGCGTCCGGAACGCCCCTCTCGACGCGCACCGCCCACACGCGCCTCATGGTGCGCGACGGCGGGACGGCGGTCATCGGCGGCATCTATCAGGTCAAGGACAACGATTCACGATCGCGCGTCCCGTTCCTGCATCAGATTCCCGTTCTCGGCAATCTTTTCAAGGACCATAACATCTCGTCCTCGCACGACGAGTTGTTGATTTTCATCACGCCGCGGATCATCCGGGGAGTGTAGGAGTGGGGGAGATGAAGATGAGAACGTGGATTCGGTTGGCGGCGTTCGGTGCGATGCTCTCACTCGTCGCCTGCAGCAACGAGATCACGAAAAGCGCGTCGCCGATCGAACTGGTCGCGACGAACACGCAGGTGCTGAACAGGATCGACATCCTCAACGGCGCCCAGAACTGCAGTCAGCCGGTCGGTACGATCGAACTGCAGGCCATCGTCAAGAATCCGGCGTCCGCCAGCACGAACAACACGTTCGAGCAGGTGAAGCTGACGAGCTACACCGTCACCTACGCGCGCACCGACGGCGGGAAGCAGGTTCCCGCGTCGTTCAGCCGGGCGATCTCCGGTCTGCTCACGCCGGGCGGCGGCGCGACGAGCCTGAACAACTTCCTGATCCTGACGCCGGAAGCGTTGCTCGTGGCGCCGTTCGCGGCGCTCCAGCCGCAGAACGGCGGACGCGATCCGGACACGCTTTCTCCGACGATTCATATGAACGTCACGGTGACCGTTTTCGGTCAGACCCTGGCCGGCGACAACGTCTCGGCCAACACGACGTTCCCACTCGATTTTTGCTACAACTGCAACGGTTGCTCGTAGGCGGCGGGGGTTGAAAATGCAGATGTTCAGACAGCGCAAGTACCTTTTCGCGGTAGCGGCATTGGTACTGGTATTCGCCGGCTGCAAGGGCGAATCGCCGACCTCTCCTACGACCAATCCGCCGACGACGACGATCGGCGGCGGCGGCGGTGGAACGCCTCCGCCGACGACGGCGACCATCACGCTGGCCGTCTCCAATCCGACGCCGCAGGTGAACTCCAGCTCCATCATCACCGCGACCGTGACAGACGCCAACAACCAGCCGGCCGCGAACGGCACGGCGGTCGAATTCGACACGAACCTCGGCACGTTCACCGAGGCGAATGCGCAGACCGTGATCCGGACGACCACGAACGGCGTCGCGACGGTCACCCTGACCTCCGCGCTCGCCGGAACGGCCACCGTGTCGGCGATCGTCGCGAACGTGAAGAAGACGGCCACCGTCACCTTCTCCACGGTCCCGATCACTCCTCCGCCTCCCGATACCACTCCGGTGATCACCGGCATCTCACCGAACTTCGGCGCGCCAACGGGCGGACAAGTCGTGACCATCACCGGGAAGAACTTCCGGACGCCGCTCCGCGTGCTGTTCGATTTCGGCCCCGGAAAGTCGCCGAAAGACGCGACGATCATCACCTCGACCGGCACGTCGATTCAGGTGTTGACGCCGAGTGTCGACCTCGGCCCCACCGCCCAGCAGGTCACGGCCACGATCAAGGTGATCAACGAGGCCGGAACGCCCAATGAGATCGTCGTCACCGGGCCGACGTTCACGTATCAACTGACCATCTTGACGCCGAAGATCACGACCGTCTCGCCCGCGAGCGGCCCAATCGACGGCGGCACTCGCGTGACGATCTACGGCGAAGGGTTCCAGGCGCCGGTGCAGATTTTCTTCGGCGCCGCCGAGGTCCAGCCGATCCAGGTGCTCTTCAACCAAATCACCGTCATGTCGCCGACCGCACGCGACGCGACACCCGACGCCAGCGGTACGGGCACCGGCTCGGTCGACGTGAGGGTCATCAACATTACGTCGGCGACGCAGGACACGCTGAAGGCTGCATTTCGGTTTGTGCCGAAGATGGCAATCACCGCGATGGGACCAACTCAGGGGTCGTTCACCGGCGGAACGCGTGTCCGGATCGACGGAACGGGCTTCAACGACCCGGTGGCGGTCGTCATTGGCGGAATCGCCGCGCAACCGATCAGCGTGAGCGGCACGGAGATCGTCGCGATCACGGGCGCTCCTGTCGTCACTGGCTGCGGCGACATTTCAGGCGCCACTTCGGTCACGAATGTAAATAACGGAGACACGGCGTCCGGTCCGAACTTCACATTCCAAGTACCTAAGCCGATAGTCGTGTCCGCCACGAACGGTGTCGTCGGGGGATCAACATCGATTGTTGTCTCCGGCGCAGCGGTCGGTGTACCGCGGTTGACGATCGGCGATCAGCCGTTGGCGATCACGAATTCAAGCACTGATGCCGCGACTGGCCTCACTACGTTTACCGCAACGATTCCGATCACGGCTTCGACGTTGCTGAACACGCAATCGTGTCCGGCAGGGGGCGCCGTACCGATCCCGACGTTCGTCAACGTGACGTACACGAATCTGACTACAACTTGCACGGCTACGCTCACGAAGGGCCTACTCCTGTCGCCCGCACCAACGCCTGCGGTGACGTTGATTCCGCTGACGTTTTCGCCGTTTACGTCGGTGATCGCGAATCCGTCCGCGACACCGCCGACGACAGGCACGCCCTCGGCGCCTCAGACGCTCAATATCGTGAACACGGGCCCTGTTCCTGTTCGCGTGAACAACGTGGCAACAAGTGGCTGCGGCAACTTCTCATTCTCGGGTACGCCGTTCCCGACCACGCTAAATTCTTGCGACGCGTTCCAGATCACGGCTCAGTACAACCGCACGGCGACGCAGGGAAGCGATTCCTGTGTGGTGACGGTGACCTTCGTTGATTCGAGCTCGAATCCGCTGCCTTCTCTCACGAAGGTGCTGATCCTGAACGGAACCGCCAGCCCCTAGCAGTCAATCGAATTCCATCAGCGAGCCGCCCAACCCGGGCGGCTCGCTTTGTTTAGCGGCGGCCAATCCGCGGAAGAAGTCTGCCGAACTGCAGTTGCCGGAGGTCGGGCTGTTGTTGCGGGCTCTGCGGCTGTAGTTCGCGGCTGAGGGCCTGCAGTTGCAGACTGCCGGTCTGCGATTGCAGACTGACGAGATGCAGTTGCCGGCTGCCGGTCCGCAACGGCCGGCTCCCGACCTGCAACTGCGGCCTCTCGAACCGCAGTTACGGACTCACGAGCTGCAGTTGCGGGCTGACGAGCTGCAGTTGCAGACTGACGAACTGCAGTTGCGGACTGACGAACTGCAGTTGCGGACTGACGACGTGCAGTTGCGGACTCCCTGATCGCGCGGACACGTTCTCCTATTTCGTGACCTTCGCCGCTGGGCTGGTAGGGAAAGCCGTCCAAGCGGCACTCCTAGGGCGTGGACGCGCCCGCAGGTGAGGGGTTACTGTTACGGCAACCCGTGACAACCAGCGTGACCCCTTCTGCTGTCGAAGCCGCGGCCGACGAGCTGTACTTGTCCGAGGCGCCGCTCCTCCGCTACCTGGCGGTGGCCAGATTCCGGGTGCCGCGGGATGACGCCGAAGCCCTCGTGCATGACGTATTCACAACCTATCTCGGGAAGGCCACGGCTGTCCGGAGCCCGCGTCCATACCTCGTCGGCGCGATGTGCAACGCGGCTCGGCATTACTGGCGCGACCGGAAGAACGAAGAGGCGGCGATGGCGAGGTGCGACGTCGCGCTGCCGACCGAACCCGAACTGATCGCCGATACCGTCGGCCGGAAGGTCTTGATCGCTTCCATGCTGGCACGGATCGGCGCCAAGTGCAGGGATCTGTTGCGTCGCTACTACCTCGAAGGGGAGACGACTGCCTCGATCGCCGCGGGGCATGACACCTCCGCGGCATACGTCCTTTTTCTTCTCCACCGCTGTCGAAAGAGCGCTCGTTCGATCGTGAGATCACTCCTCTCATGAAACACCTGACGGATGACGAGCTTGCGCGCTTTGCCTTCGATCCCGAAGCCACTGCGAACCGCGGTGAGATCGAGTCGCATCTCGAACGTTGCCCCCAATGCCAGTCCGACCTGACCTTCATTCAATCGCTGGATGAAGGTTTGCGAGAGCCGGATGTGTGGAAGATCGTGGACGGCGATGTGAAGGGCAGGGAGGCGGTCCGCCGGTTTGCGGCGGAGGTGGCCGCGGAGAACGACGATGCGGAACGGCTTCTGGAACGCTTTCTCACAAATCCGGCACGCACGGCATTCGCGAATCTCAGTTCGAAACGCATTTACCTGACGGCCGGCGTTGCCCGTCGACTCATTCGAGCGGCCGCTGAAGCGTGTGAACGCGAGCCCCTCGAGGCCCTGACCTTCGCGGACGCTGCAATCGATGTTAGCGAGCGGCTCTCCGGATACAGCGACGGCATGACTCACGACTTACGCGCGAATGCGTGGAAAGAACGGTCGAACGCGCTCACGGCACTCGGAAGGTACGGCGAGTCTCTCGAGTCACTCAAACATGCCGAGCGAGAATTTCGTGAAGCGCCTGCTGGCCCCGTCGGACTTGCGATCGTCGGATACATGAGGGCAACCGTTCACTACTTTCGCGGAGACTTATCGGATGCGACCACGATGGCGACGCGGAGTTGTGAGGATTTCTCCGATCTCGGAGAAACAGACAGGTACATGCGCGCGCGCCATCTACTGGCGAGCATCGCGTTCGCACGCGGTGACATTCGGGGGGCGCGTGCGATTTTCGAGGAGGTGCTTGCATGGGGCGAGGTGGAGAATGATCTCAAGTGGGTCGCGCGCGAAAGCAATACCCTCGGCCGTTGCGCACTCGAACTCGGCGAAATCACTACGGCGGTCCAGAACTTTCACCGAAGCATCCAGGCGTTTCGCGAAGCGGGGTTGTTCGCGGAGGCCCTCCGACCTGAGTGGGGTCTCGCGCTTGTCACCCTTGCTTCAGGGAGACATGCCGACGCGCTCGCACGCCTGAGTGAGCTGCGAGACGACTTTCATCAGCACGGCATGCTCTCGGATGAAGCGTTGGTCGCTCTCGATATGATGGACGCGCTTCACGCGCTAAATCGCGACCGCGTGATCATCACGGTTGCCGGGCAGCTGATTCAAACCTTCACCGCCGCGGGCATGCTGACGAGCGCCCTCGCAGCCTTTGCATTCTTGAAAGAGGCGGCTGGACGCGGCACGGTCACACCAACGGTTACCAACTACGTCCGTCGTTTTCTCTCTCATCTCGAGCGGCAGCCGGCACTCCTTTTCTCCCCACCCGAAGAAAAGTTATAAGACTTCGGCCCGTCCAGGAACTCTTTCACCATGAGGGCGCCCTCCTGACATTCGCTGGTTCACCGGCGATAAGGAGGCTACGTGAGAGGTGTCTCAAAACGCGCGGTCGTCTTGCTCCTGCTTCTCCTGAGCGCGCAGCGTGTGCTTGCCGCTCCCGTCGAACGTGACCACAGCTGGTTCCAGCGGATTCGGCACGTAGTCGTCACGGTCCTGGATCAGCTAGGTATTCCTCCCGGGTAGCCGCGGGTCAAGAAAACCTCCGGCGCGAGAATTCGCCGCTGGTCGTCGCGATTTGAGGGTAGGGATTTGTTTTGCTTACGCACTCCGTCATTGGAGCGCGTGCCACTCAACCCCGCGTGCCGGCAACGATGCAGCCGAGGCTCTTCACACACCGCGATCGCCAGCGACTGGAACGCGCCCGCGATCACTACCTCAACTACTGCTACCAGAAGCAGACTGCCGCTCGTGCCTCTGAATTTGCGTCGTACCTCGGCGTAACCACCTCCTATTTGAGCAGGCTCGTAGCGCTGGTCGCGCGAGTGTCGGTTCGCGACTTCCTCCGCCGGACACAGCTCGAGTACGCGGAACAGCTGCTTCGGAGTACGCCGCTGCCGGTCGATTCGATCGCGATTGCCAGCGCGTTCGGCACACCCTCCACTTTCTATCGCTGCTTCGTGGCTGCCTACGGTGCCACTCCTTCGGAGTACAGGCGTGCACATTCGAGGTCATGAAATGCGAGTGGACGGCAGGTGATACGCGACCTATTCTGCCCTCATACCGGACATATTCATGGGCGCAACTCCTTCGGGGAGCATTTTCGATCGAGTCCTCGACCGCGAAGGTCGGGATGAACGCGAGGCGGCGACACGGTTCGCGAGCCTGCCGGTTCGCGAACAGATGCTCGATCGCCTCGCCGATCTGATGCTCGACACCGATGACATCCTGGAGTTCCTCGAGAGCGACGCGGCCGGCGAATTGCGGACCATCACACCGGATGTCGAACGGCTCTTCCACGACGTGAACCGCCTGATGCACCGGTTGAGCGACTGAGGAGGAAGCGCGGCCATGGTGTCTCCGAGAATCCGGCGGGCGGCCTCTTTCGCTTTGGCGCTGTTTGCTACGTGCTCGCTCAACGCGGCCAACGTGGCGGCCCATGCGATCCGATCCGTCGCCGTCAGTCAGGCATCGCTGAATGTTGCAGCCCACGAGGTGGCGGCCGTTTCGATGTCATTCGCCGCGCGCGGCGCTGCTTCCGTCGTGATCGTCGATCGCGACGGCTTTCCAGTTCGGTCGCTGGCAAGGAGCCAGCCGGTAGGCACATCCGCATCGTTTGGTTGGGATGGCCGCGACGATCGCGGGCAGATCGTGCCTGATGAGGCGTACTCATTTCGCATCGAATGGCGTGGTCCGGGCCGGTCGGATCTCTATTTCCCGGCCGATACACCTCCGCCGCCGCTTCAACGCATCGAGGCGCTTTCCTACAACCGGCGGACGGCGACGCTGTCTTATGTCCTTCCCCAGCCTTCCCGCGTTCACATTCAAGCCGGCACCGCGGTTCCCGATCCGGTAACGAAAGAGGCGCACGGTCTTACCATGAAGACGGTCGTCAATCGCGAACCGCGATCGGCCGGCGCCATCGCTGAGCACTGGACAGGTTTCGACGAGAGCGGTGCCATCTTCATCCCCGACCTGAAGGACTTCATCGTCGCGATCGCGGCGACACCGCTTCCGGAGAATTCCATCATCACGTTCGGGAACGCGGGGCACCCGTACGTCGAGACGATAGCAACCCGGCGTGGAGCGTCTCTCTTCACGCACCGGACGCACGGCGCGCATCACTCCGGGCTGCCAACAGCAGACGACGTATCGCCTTCTCTGAAGATGGAGCCGCTGAACGCGGCCTGGTCTCCGGCAGATCACGTTTGGACATTGAACGGGAGCAGCCCGCTCCGCGTCCGGGTCACGGCTCACGGTCCGACGGCGTCGACTTTCAGCAAACATCCGGCGACGATCGAACGCTTCATCGATGGCCGCCGCCTCGGCGATGCCGAACGGAAGAACGGCGACATCGTCGAAATCCCGCTCGATGCTCGCAACGACATCCAGCGCATCTCGATCAACTGGAACAGCGACTGGGGTCCTGTTGCCGCGAACACGATCCAGGTACGCCGGCGAAGCGCCTCCGGCAGATCCGAGCAGAGCTCGCGATGAAGGCACGCGACGTGGCGTTCGCCCTCCTTCTGGCGCCGGTGGCCGCGAGCGCGCAATCGTTGTCAATCTCGCCCCAGCAGGGCTACGTGATCGAGTGCGGTGAGACGTTCGTGACGCTCACCGGAACGAACCTGACCGGAACGGCGTCGACTCTCGTCGACTTCACGACCGGTAGCCAGGTGTATGAGCTGCCGCCCAACATCGCCACGTCGACGTCGCTCCAGGTGTGGATTCCGCTGGAGGTGACATCGAGCGTCGGAACGTACTCCGTCACGGTGAAGGCGACGGATACCGGCAGCGGAACGCGTATGATCGGACCGGCGACGTTTACCGTTGTCGCTAGGTCGGCGAATGCGCCGCCGCTTCCTCCGACGCTTCCGGAGGCCATTGTCGTCGACGCCACCTCGTCATCGGGAGCGTACGTCTCGTTCGACGCCGGCGGTGCGAGCTGCGATCACGCATCGGGCTCGCAGTTTCCCGTCGGCACGACGACGGTGACTTGTACGGTCGTCAACGCTTACGGGACGACCACCGAATCATTCTCGATCGTCGTGAATGCGACGTTTGGCGCGCCTCCAACGCTTTCGATCCCGGAGATCGTCGTCGCCGAGGCGACGTGGCCGACCGGCGCAGTGGTGACGTGGAACGCGAATGGAGCCACGTGCAACTACGCCTCGGGATCGCAATTCCCGATGGGCAACACGACCGTGACGTGCTCGATGACGAACAGCTACGGCACCTCAACCGGGTCGTTCACGATCGTCGTCACCGACACTACCCGGCCGTCGCTTTCACTTCCGGCAAACATCACGTCGTCGAGCCAGGTCGTGACGTACACCGCCTCGGCGACGGACAACATCGACGGTTCGATACCAATCAACTGTAATCCCGTATCCGGCACCACGTTCCCGTACGGAACGAACGTCGTCCAATGCTCGGCAACCGATGCGCATCTGAACACCGCGACCGGGTCGTTCATCGTAACGATCACGCCGCCCGACCTCACCGGGTTCACCGCGTCCCAGAGCGTCTACCAGATCAACACGGCGACAGGAGAGTCGGTCACCTACACCTCCAATGTGACCGTCTCGTGCAACGAGACGCTCACGATTCAGTCGGTGCTCACCGGCCAAACCGTCCGCACGCTCCTCAACAACGTGCCGCGGACAGGAGGGACGTATCAGGACATGTGGGACGGGAAGAACGACGCCGGTCAGCCGGTCCCGGACGGCCCATATCAATATGTGGTCGTCGTTTCCGCAGCGGGGAACAGCTTCAGCTGGAACGACAACACGCACTACATCGGCACGCAGGCGAGCCAGAAGCCTTATCCCAGCTGTCGCGATGACAGTGGAACCTTAGGATCGTGCACTGCCGCAACGCTTACATTCGATCCGTACACGAACAAACCGTTGCGTATTGACTACTGCATCCCAGCACTAGATCCGGGCAGCACCGACCCACAGTGTCTGGCCGGCAACGTTCCCGCCATCATCATCGCAAAGGCGACTCCTAGCGCGGAAACAGACGCTGTGTGCCGTGGGACCGACTGTTTTCTGTACGACTACCAGTCCAGCGGCTCGCACGAGATCACCTGGTGGGGGCGCAGCATCGACGGAACCTTTATCGGCGCGAATTTGGGCATCACCATCATTCGCCGCACGGACATCTGGCCAAAGAATGTCGTGCTGCTCTATGGGAGCGCACCCGTCGTTTCGAGCCTCGCGTTCTCTACGGCCGTTTTCAATCCTGCCTCCGCCCCGTCGCCGCTTGCCGTAGGCGAAGCGATTACGATCACGATTACTTCCCCCATGTCACGGCAGATCGGCGTCACGGCGCAGTTCCGGAACACGACCTCGGGCTCGATCCTCCGCACCGTCACGACGCCGCTCCAGAACGGGAGCAGTTTCCAGATCGATTGGGACGGACGCGCAGACAACGGCGCCTGGGTCGCTCCCGGCCTGTACGAAGTCATCATCACCGCTACCGATTCGGCAGGGAGCTCTACCGTGCTGAAACCCCTGATGACGGTTCGCTATGAGTGAGGGTTCGATGATCATCTGCCTTCTCCGCGCATGTGGGCTCGCATTGCTCCTCTGCGTCGGAATCTCGCTGCATGCGACGTTCTGTGTACCTCCGGCGGTGGCACCGCAGCCGCCATTCCCGGATCCACCCTTGCCTCCTTGCGGGCCCGGTACGAACTCGGCCGCCAGCGGCTCATGCGCAACGTGCGACATCTGCTCGAAGTCGCCTGGATACCTCGCGTCCGGAACCTACATCAATACTTTCACGGATGTGCAGATCCCAACCGCCGGCATGTATCCCCTGACCGTCTTTCGCCGATACGATAGCGGCCATCCGGTCGACGGGCCCCTCGGTGTCGGCTGGACATCCAGCGTTACGGCGCACCTTTACTTCGCAACGTATCTCTTCTCGGCGAACACGTATTTGTACGAAGCGGACGTGATCACGCCGTCCGGTTTGCAGTACCGCTTCACGATGAGCGGCAACTCGTTCGTCGCGCCCGCCGGAAGCTATGATTTGCTGATCAAGAACGCCGACGGAACGTACTGCCTCACGGTCCAGCACACGCGGTCGGTCTACCGCTTTAATGGCGACGGCTCGATCGCTTCGCTCACCGACGACTATGGCAATGCGATCAATTACACATATGACGCCTCGGGGAGGGTGACCAAAGTCGCCGACGCGGCCGGCTCCGGGCGCTACCTCAACGTCACCTGGAACGGCCAGGGCCGGATCGATTCGATCCAGGACCATACCGGACGAGTCTGGAAGTACTCGTACGACAGCGGCGGAAAGCTCGTGAGCTACGCCGACCCGGTCGTCACCGCCGACGACACGCAACGGACGGCCTACTACAGCTATGTAACAGGCCGCTTCGGACCGGTCCTCACCCGCATCGAAGACCGGTGGCACCGAACGATCACGAACCTGTCGTGGTACGCCGACGGGCGGCTGCAGACCTATACCGACGGCGACTACGATGATGTCAACCCATCGAGCTCGGCGGGTGAGAAGTACACATACACCTACTTCGGAACCAACGTGGTGAAGACAAACTCGCTCGGCAGCAATTCTTACTACTTTGGCGCGAATGGCGTGACGAACGACGTAATGCGAACGTTCGACCCGGTTACGGGACTTCTCACGCAAATGACGGAACCCTCCGGTTTCGTCACCTACTATACGTACAACACGCGAGGGAACGTCGCCACCATCACCCCAGAGAATTGGCCAACGTGGACGTATGCCTACGACACCAATTTTCCCGACCAGGTGGCGTCGGTGACGTCGAGCACTCCGAGCCAATGGGCCGGGTGGCGATATGCATACAACACATCGCCGGACACACCGCCCGGCGCACTGAAAACGGTCTTCCGCATCGGATCGGACGGCGTGGCGCAGGTCGTGGCGAGCTATACCTACGATGCGAAGGGCCATGTGATGAGCGCTGCGGACGCCAGCGGCCGCTACCACGTCTACCTATATAACGCGGCAGGCGACGTCACGTATGTATCCAACGGCGGCTCCGGTGGGCCCGGATTCTTGTACGAATATGACGGCGTGGGACGACTCACCAAAGTGACCTCGCCTCGCGGCAATGCCACCACCTATACCTACGACCCGAACGATCGTGTGAAGACGATCACGCCGCCCTCTCCGGGTAGCTCTCCTGCGCTCGACTTCACCACCAGAATCAGTTACGACAACTACGATGCGGCGACCGGGCTGGTGAACGTCGTGACGACCGACCCGAACGGTCACACCACCACCCGCGGGTACGACGCCTTGTCCCATCTAGTACGGTCCATCGACGCGCTCGGGAACGTGACGCAGTACGCGTATCAGTACAATCTCCTCCACTCGATCACCGATGCGAACTCAAATGTGACTTCGTACGGCTATGACGCGAATCGCTATCTAGTGAGGACGACATTCTTCGACAATACGTTCGAGAGCTACGGGGTCAACGCGACAGGCGGCCTAGTCAGCCTGACCGATCGCGGAGGCACGACTGCTCACTATTCCTACGATCATTCTCGGATCACGAACATCACATATGGGAACGGTTCCGGCGTTCCTTACGTGTCGTACTACTACTACGGACAGAATCTCACCATTGCGATAGACGGCCGCTCGTCCCCGGCCGTCACTGTCGGTTATTCCTACGATTCCCAGTGGCGGCTCGCGACGGAGACCGAGGGCGCAGGCGTAATCACGTATGCGTACGCGAACGCAGCGAGC
>DASYSN010000353.1:0-21030 GCA_036003305.1 Thermoanaerobaculia bacterium | reverse complement strand
CTGATGCGCCGGCGGCGCGACTGTTGTTAAACCGCGCCGGCGAGGGCGCCGGCGCCACACAGAACCTATGCCCTACTTTGGTGGCGGGGGTGGGGGTGGCGGCGGAGGCGCGGCCAAACCGAGCTCCGGCACCTCGCTGATGGCCGCCCAACCTGCGGCGCCGGGGCGCCACACCTGCGCGGACATCGCGATCTGGCCGGACTGCACCATCCCGCGCAACGCGTCATCGGTGTACGGCCCGTACGTCTTCCCGTCGATTGCCACCGACCACCGCGGAGCGGCTGAGGCGCCGCCGGGCAGCGGGGGAGGGGGCGGCGTGGCGGCGGACTGGCCGAACGCCTGGCCCATCGCGTTGCCGATCGCGAGTCCTGCGCCGATGCCGGCGCCGGCTCCCGCGATGCCGCCGGGATTCGACGCGGCGAGCGGGATCGCCTCGGCGGCCTGCATCTGCGTGTACTGGCCGAGGCGGTCGCCGAGGACGCCGAGCTTCGTGCGCTGGTCGATCGCGGCTTCGACTTCCTCCGGCAACGAGATGTTCTCGATGAAGAAGCGCGCCAGCTCGAGTCCGTAGCGTTTGAACTCCGGTCCGATCTTTTCGAGCGCCACCGTGCACAGGTCGTCGTACTTCGACGCCAGATCGAGCGCCGGGATATTCGCCTCGGCGATCGCGTCGGAGAGCTTCGACAGGATCGTCGAGCGGAGCTGGCCGATGATGTCGGCGGTCGTCGTGAGGCCGCGCGTCCCGACGATCTGCTCGAAGAACGCTTTCGCGTCGGAGATCCGCATCGCGTACGTGCCGAACGCGCGGAGCCGGATCATCCCGAAGTCGCGGTCGCGCATCATGACCGGGTTCGCGGTGCCCCATTTGAGATCCGGGTACAGCCGCGTGTTGAAGAAGTAGACGTCGGCCTTGAACGGCGACTGGAAGCCGTACTTCCAGCCGCGGAGCGCCGTCAGGATCGGGATCGTCTCGGTCTGGAGCGTGTACAGCCCCGGCCCGAAGACGTCGGCCGCTTTCCCTTCGTTGACGAAGATCGCCGCCTGGTTCTCGCGGACGGTGAGCTTCGCCCCCATCTTGATCTCGGCGTTGTAGACGGGGAAGCGGTAAACGAGCGTATCGGACGACTCATCGAGCCACTGGATGATCTCGATGAACTGGGTAGCTGCCTCTTTTTTCAGGTTGTCGAAGAAACTCACGGTTCTCCTCCGTTCGTGAGTCTACATCTGACGGCGTAAACTAAGCGCATGCGTAACGTCCTGATTGCCGTTCTTGTCGCCCTTCCCGCGCTCGCGCAAATGCCCGCAATCACGCCACTTCCGACCGGAGCGCCGGCGCTGGCGCCGAACGCATCCGCGACGAAGTTCACGTTCGTCGTCGCAGGAGACAACCGGCCGGCGCATCGAGGCGATCCGTTGACGCAGCCGATGCAGGACATCGTCACGAAGCTCGCCGCGAATCCGCCGGCTTTCGTGATGTGGGACGGCGATCTCGTCTTCGGCAAAGAGGCGATCCAGATCGGCGGCGAATACACCGAGGTCATCGATGCTCTGAAGAAGGTGCCGGCTCCGGTCTTCAACGCGCCGGGCAATCACGAACTCGTGGTGCAGACGAACATGCCGTGCGGGACAAAGTCGGATCCGTGGAACGCGGAGGTTCCGGACGACAGCGGCGCGATGGCCTCAATTTACGCAAAGTCGGTCGGCCCGGCGTACGGCATGTTCCGTTACGGGAACGCGGCGTTCATCGTGGTGAATACGGACGACGTGCCGGACGTCGCGCTGCCGTCGGCGTGCGACTACAACGGGATGGTGAGCCAGGCGCAGCTCACGGCGCTGCAGACGTCGATCGCGCAACTGCAGGCCGACTCCTCGGTCACGCACATCTTTCTCTTCATGCATCGCCCCGTGCACTCGAACTCCCACGCCGCGATCACGGCGAAAGGCGACTCTACGTACGCGCAGCGGCTGAAGGCGTTCCGCGATCTCCTCGATACGAAGGCGAACGACAAGGTGACCTTCGTCTTCGCCTCGCACGACCACCTGCTGTACGTCTATCCCGAGCCGAAGGAGACGAACGGCCCGTTCCACCGCAGCGTTCCGGCGACAAAGAAGCCGACGTTCATCGTCACCGGCGGCGCCGGCGCTCCGCTCGAAGGCTGCGGCAAGAACCCGCCGCCATCCGGCGCCTACTACCACTACATGAGCGTGTCGGTGGACGGCGCGAACGTGACGGTCACCGTCGATCCGCTCTACGGCACGACGCCGTGTCAGGCACCGCGGTAACAGATTCCTGGAGCGGCGGACGCCTCGTCCGCCGGGCCACGGGCGGACGATGGCGTCCGCCCCTCCAGGAGAAACGGCTCAGTCGACGAGGACGTCGTCGATCTTGATCTCGGACGAGAGCGTCTTCTTCACCGGGCAGCGGTTGGCGATACCGAGGAGGCGCTCGCGCTGTTCGGGCGTGAGGTCGCCGTGCAGGCGGATCTCGACTTTGAAGCGGTGGATGAAGCCTGCCTGCGAGACGCAGTCGGCGCAGTCTTTGGCGTACTGGCGGTCGTGCGAGACGGTGACGTCGACGCCGTCGAGCGGCAACTTCTCGCGCTTCGCGCAGTAGTGCAGCGTCATCGACGTGCAGCCGCCGAGGGCGGCGGCGAGGAGGTCGTATGGAGTCGGTCCCTGCGCTGTGCCGCCGGCGTCGACCGGCTCATCGATGACGAAGCGATGCGGTCCGGCTTCGACGTCGCTACGGAATTCGCCACGCGAGCGGACGATGACCGGTGTTGTCATCAGCGTGCCGCCGCCGCGACGAACTTCTCCGCCGCCTCAGTGTGGTGGAAGAGGTCGAGCGTATCGAGGTCGTCGTCGTGCATTGTCATTGCGAGGTCCTCGTATTCGTAACGCGCCGGATCGCGCTTGATGCGCGTGTAGATGCGGCGCAGGCCGAAGTACATCGACAGCCACCGCTTTAGTTTCGAGATGGTCTCGATCGCGTAGGTCGGATAGAACTTCCATGCGGGCACGATCGGAAAGCCGGGCCGCCGGTCGCGCCGGAACTTCTTGCGGAAGAAGCCCGCTTCGAGCGGATGCACGCCTTCGATGTGGATCGACCCGCCGAACCACGTCATGAGAAGGATCGCGTTGCTGGCGCTCGCCTTCTTCGCCACGAGCCGGCGCAGCACCGACTCGACGTGCTCCTTCGTGTAGTAGGTCTTCCACGCCATCTTGTAGGCGCGCTCCCACTCTTCCTGCGACATCTTCGAGTGCGGCGCGCAGACGTGGTTGAGGTCGTACTTGTTCATGTCGGGATCCATCGGAACGCCTTTCCTGTGCAGCGTCTGATGGTCCTCCGAACCGGGGAGCGGCGTGAGGAAGAAGAACTCGAGGAGGTCGACCGGCAGCTCTTTCTTGATGATCTCGATGTCGCGGCGGATCGATTCGACGTCGTCGTTGGGGAATCCGAGAATGTAGCCGGCGTAGGTGATGATGCGCGCCGATTTCCAGGCGAGCAGCATCTTGCGGTATTCGGTGATCTTGTTCTGCCGCTTCTTCGCGCCGACGAGGCTGTCGGGGTTGATGTTCTCGAGGCCGATGAAGACGCGGCGCACGCCGGCGCGGCGGCACTTCTCGATGAAGTTCGGGATCTTGTGGCAGAGCGTGTCGACCTGGATGATGAAGTGGATCTTGATCCCTTCCTGTTCGCGGAGCTGGATCAGCCGGTCGAGAATCGCTTCCCAGTCGGAGTTGCGGGCGAAGTTGTCGTCGGTGACGAAGAAGCTGTGCAGCCCCTGTGCGACGTTCGCGCGGACGATCGCCTCGATGTCGTCGGGCGAGCGGCGGCGCGACTTCTTTCCCTGCACGTTGATGATCGTGCAGAACGAGCACTGGAACGGGCAGCCGCGGCCGGCGTCGAAGCTCGTCACGCCTCCCGCCGTGCGCCACGCGCGCAGCGCCGTGATGAGCGGGATCGGCGTCCCCTCGATCGACGGCAGATCGGCCATGAAGTTGTACATCGGCTTCAGCGTCCCGGCCTGCGCGTCGCGAAGGACTTCATCGAGGCGCCCCTCCGCTTCGCCGGCGAAGAGCGAGACGCCCATCGCGCGCGCCTTGCGCAGATCGGGATCGTCGCCGGCGAGCATGCTCATCGTTCCGGAGACGTGGAAGCCTCCGATCGCGACGGCGATGCCGCGGTTGCGGAGCGGCTTGGCGAGGTCGAGCGCGCGCGGGAACTGGTTCGACTGTACGCCGACCATCATGACCACGCCGCTGCCGGCGTTCTCGATCAGCTTCGCGAGTTTCTCGGGATGGATGCGGGTGTTGGTCTCGTCGATCGCGTGAATCTCGAGCTCGACGTCATTGCCGAGGACCTTCCGCGCCGCGCAGTCGCGGGCGAGGCCGTAGAGCGCGGCGAGCGAGTTCGATGGAATCGCGGAGCGATACCACTGGATCACGTACCCGTCGTCGTCGTAGTGCGACGGCTTCACGAGCACGAGACGGAAGCGATGGGCGCCCATGGGGTTGCGCGAATGATACGCTCACCGCATGCGTAGTTATTCGTGGATCCCAGCGGTCGTCCTCCTGGCGGCGCCGGCGGTGCTTGCCGACGTCACCGGCCAGTTCACCACCGATAAGCATCCGCCGATCAAACCGAAGTACGCGGCGGCGTTCGAGACGCGCGATCAGCGCGACGCGCGGAAGCGCGCGATCGAGGTAGTGCTCTCCGAGGAGCCGGTCGATATGGCGGCAGCGGTCGGCGCGCTCGATCCTCATACGATCCTGATCAATCAGAAGGGATTGCAGGACCACAACTACATCCTGCTGTGGGTGCGCCCCGGCAACGACGTCAGCATGAACGCTACTTACGCCGCGACGATGACGCAGTTCGCCGACTTCACCGGCGGACGCTTCAACGCCGACATCAAGACGCTCACGGCCGACACGGTGGCGGGCCACGTCTGGATGTCGAGTGCCGCGAAGACGATGAGCGGCGACGCCTACTCGATCGACGTCACCTTCTCGACGCCGATCACGCATGGACCGGCCGCGACGAAGCTCGTGCCCGGCGGCGGCGAGCCGGGGAAGGCGCTGCAGTCGCTCCTCGGCGCGATGTCGAAGAAGAGCTGGGCCGATATTAAAGGCGGCGTGTCGGAGCTCGCGCTGCAGTCGCTCACCGATTCCGATCACACCGATCAGGAGAATCTCGAGGAGGCGCTATCGACGTTGAACATCTGGCTCTCGAAGAAGCCCGGGAAGATCAGCGGTGGCGAGTTGCGAGGCGATACGGCGATTCTCGAGATGGAGGGACAGATCTTCGAAGGACAGAAGGCGCTGTACCTGGTGAAGATGGTGAAGAGCGGCCCGCGATGGGTCTTCGAGGGAGCTACGCCCGCCGGGATGATCGACTGAAGACTCGCCGCAGGGACCAAAACGTCGCCGTTGCGACCAGGATCGGATCGAGCGCGTAGTCGAAGAGGTTGCGGGAGCGGTAGAGGTGCAGGTCGAACGCAACGATCACCGCGAGCGCGCTGATCGCGATTTTCGGCGCGCGGGTGGCCGCGAGCGCTGCAACGATCGCGAGCACGAGCGGCGCGTACGGCGAGAAGCCGAGCCGATACATGTTGAATGTCTGGATGCCGATCGTGGTCGTGTACAGCGCGATGCCGGTGACTGCAATTGCCGGGAACAGCCACTTCCTGGAGGGGCGGACGCCCTCGTCCGCCCGGGCGCGCCGGCAGACGAGGGCGTCCGCCGCTCCAAAGAGGAGGAGCGCCACCGTCGTCACGCTTGGGAACGCGAGGATCGACCAGGCCGAGACGATCACCGCATCACCGCCAGCGTGGGGTTGGCGTGGACCCACGCTTCGTTGAACGTCACGTGGCGGATCCGCGTTCGTTGCCAGGTGTAGAGCAGGTGGATGTTGCCGTCGCGCGTGCGGTAGACATAGGGGTACGAGTACTCGCGCCGCACGATGTCGTTCCCGGTCGTGTCGTGCTCGATGTGATACGGCCACGACCAGTGCATGCCGCCGTCGGCCGTCCGCGCGACGGAGAGGTCGCGGCGGTCCCACGCGCTGCCGTTGTAGAAGACGAGCAGCGAGTTGTCGCTGAGGAGGACGCCCGATACCTGCGAATCGCGATGGACGAGCGGCGTCGGCACGACGTCCGACCAGTGCGCACCCGCGTCGTGCGTCTTCGACATCGTGACCGCGAACGGTTTGTGCGGATGCGAGAACCGGAGGAACGCGTATGCCTCGGTTGCCGAGGTTGGGACGAGCCACGGCTGGAGCAGCGGGCGGGAGTCGGCGATGCGCGCGATGTCGAGCACGTGGCCCTCGCTGTCGACGCGTGCGATGGCGGACCATTTCGCGCTGAGCTGGTGATAGATCGGCAGCGCGATCGTGCCGTCGTCGAACGGGACCGGCGCGGCGCGCACGAGCATGCCGAGGTCGAACAGCGGCGAGCTGACGACGTGGACCGGCGCGCTCCAGTTCACCAGGTCGGGCGACGACTTCATGCAGATCGTTCCGCCGGACCACCCGCCGGTCACCACGGCGACGAAGAAGAGCTTGTAGTCATTGCGGTCGTGGTAGAGCACGGGATTGCCGATGCTCTTGACCATGCCGAGGGACTTCTTTGCGTGCTGTGCGCTCTCGATGGCGGCCGGGACCGACCACGCTTTGGCGTGCTGGTCGTAGATCGAGAGGTAGATCTTCACGTCGGGCATGATCTCGTCGGTGCCGCCGTACCACGCGGCGGCGAGGTTGCCGTTCGGGAGCTCGAGCATCGTGGCGCCGTGCACGAAGTCGGCGGGGATGGGCGGGAGAAACTCGGCTGCGAAGCGCGGAGAGCCTTTCGCCGGCACGATCGCCGGCGCCACGCTGAACTTCGGATGCGGCTTTTGAAAGACGATCGGCGGCAGCGCTGCGATCAGCAGCAGCGCGCGGAGGAGCCACGTCTTCGTCATCCGTGGTTGTGGTACAGCAGCCACCGCGACGCCTCGTACAGCGCGCGAGGGAGGGACGGGCGGGTGTCCTTGCTGCGGATGATCGTCGTCGCGCCTTGCTGGCCGATCATCTCGAGGTCGGGAGGATCGTGGAACGTCGTGAAGATGAACGCGATCGACTTCCGGGCGTTCGCGGGGTCGAGCACGTCGATCCCGAGCGTTTGGTCGGTGTACGGCACGCCGCAGAAGCTGGCGACGGTCGGGAGGATGTCGACGTGCGACGACGGCGTGTCGATCCGCTTCGGCGTCTTGATGAACCCGGGCGCGTAGATGATCAGCGGCACGTGATAGACGACCTGCGCGAGGTCGCCCATCGCCAGCTCGCTCCCCGGCGCGCCGGTGCGTGTGCCGTGGTCGCCGTAGAGCACGAAGACCGTGTTCTTGAAGTACGGCTCCTTGCTCGCCTGCTGGAAGAAGAGGCCGACGGCGTGATCGAGGTAGCGGAACGAGTTGTACTCCTCGTTCGATTCGAACTCGTTCGCGCGCAACGCGTCGGGATCGACCGTCCACTCCTTGAAGCCGTGCGTCTGCTTCGGCACGGTGTACGGCCGGTGATTCCCCGACGTGTGAATCAGCGCGAAGAACGGCTTCTGTTCTTTCTTGAGGACGTCGTTCGCCGCAAGGAAGAGCTCCTCGTCGGTGATCCCCCAGACGTCGACGGCCGGCGCTTTGTAGGAGCCCTCTTCGTAAATGTGAAGGCCGTCGAGGTTGTGCGCGAGCATCCCGCGAATGTTCGACCAGTTCGCGCTGCCGCCGAGGAAGTAGAACCTGTCGTAACCGGTGAAGGCGTTCGCGATCGACACCTGATCGACTGTGAGCGGGTTGTGCGCCGACGCCTGCCACGGGCTGACGTCGGGGATGCCGAAAATGACCGAGAAGAGCGCGCGCGCTGTCTTCTCGGACGACGAGAAGTGGCGCGTGAAGAGATAGCCGTTGTTCGCGAGGTGGTCGATGTTCGGCGAGCCGTTCATGGCGTTCCCGAACACGCCGCACTTGAACGCCGCGAACGATTCGAGCTGAATCATCACGACGTTCGGGTGCCCGCTGACTTCCGAATGAACGGCCGGCATGCGGCGGAACTCGAGTTTCTGCGCGTCGGGATGGTCGATGCCGAGGTAGCTGACGAGCAGCGGGTACAGCTGGCGGAGGCGTGCGACGTCGTAGGCCGCCGGTTTCTCGCGCGTCGTCTCGAAGAAGTACTGCGGCGGGTTCATGGCGAGGTCGCCGATGAATTTGTTGCGGCTGAAGTAGGCGTCGCTCCATCGCAGGGGGTACTTCGAGAGCTTGCCGTAAATGCAGACGATGAGGATCAGGGCGAACACCCACGAGAAGCCGGTCGCGGCCGGCCGCGGCGCCTTCGCGGTTCGTCGGACGGCGAAGACGATCAGCGCCAGAACGACGAGGATCGTCAGCGCGAAGAGGACGACGTGGTACGACTCCCAGATCATGTGTAGCGAGATCAGCGGGTTGTCGAGGAACTCGAGCAGCCCGGCGTTCACCCGCATGTGGATGTAGGCGTAGCTGCCGAAGTCGACTGCGTAGACGACGAGGAGCAGCGTCTCGACGATCGCGGCGTAGACGGCGGTCCCGCGCCGGAGCGCCAGCAGCGGGAGCGTGAGGATCGCCACCAGCCGGGCGTCGAACTTGAGGCCGAGGTAGAAGGCGAGGAGGACGTCGTGCGTCTCGAGCGTTCCGGCCGTGTGGCGGAACGCAAGGTAGAAAGCCACGCGCAGGAGTGTCAGCAGCGCGAGATTCGCGAGAAAGAAAAGGACCGGAAAGCGCCTCACCTAAGGTTGATTATCGCCGAATGTGAACCCCGTGACGCCGATCGGCACTTCTCCTTCCTTCGGCGTCGCACCTCTGCGGCGGCTCGCCTCGATTTTCTCTTCCCCCGCGGCGCCCGCTTCGGTCAGGCGCGTCGTCATCTGGGCCCGCGCGCTCGCGAGGTAGACCTTGACCCCTTTTTCCGCATAGATCTGCGCGATCTCGAGCTCGTCCGCGTCGATGACGATGTAGTCGTCGATGCGCGTCGAGAAGATCGCGAAGCGTCCGTTTGCCTGCCGCTCGATGCGCCACGCCATTCGGCCGTATTATCCCATCGCCGCGATGCGCCGAATGGTGTTGACGTTGCGCACCGTCGCCTTCACGCCGAGACATTTCTCGAAGACGTTGCCTGACGGGAGGCTCGACTTGCTGTTCCTGTCGCGGAGCCAGTACCCCTCGGTACCGTCGACTCGAAAGTCGTCCGCATCGCTTGCAAGCCCCATCAACCTCCGGATCGCATCGCGTTCCGGCTTCTTCTCGAGAAACGCGATGTACAACTCGTGTCCCTCGGCGGCGAGCTGTTTCCGTGGGAAAGGCTCGTACGCCGCGATCCGTTGTACCTCGGCGTGGGTCCGGACGAATGAGGTGAAGCCGATCCTCTCGATCGCCTTCGTCACGGCCGCCCGGCTCGCTGTCGATTCGAAGAGCACGTTCCCGCTGGCGATGACCGTTCGGACATTCGTGAAGCCGGCCTCCTCGAACATCCCGCGGAGGACGTCCATCTTGATGACAGACGTGCCGCCGACGTTGAGCGCGCGGATGAAGGCGGCGTAGTGGGGCACGGCGACGCATTATGCGCCGCCGTGCCCGAATTGCCGCGATGCGACTACGTTTCGTTGAACAGACGCGGGACGCTGACCTGGATGGTCGCGTTGCCGCTGTTCGAGGCGCGCACCGTGATGGTCACGGTGTCGCCGGTGTTCGCGCTGAAGAACCGGTCGAACGCGCCGTGGCTGCACGGGTCGATGCTGCCGTACGCGCCGCTCCAGTAAGTGAGCGTGTAACGCGAGACGGTGTAGTCCGGATGCTGGACGTCGATGTCGATCTCGAAGTTGTCCATCGACGTGCCGCTGGGGCTGCTGAAGTTCACCCAGCTTCCGATGTCCCAGTGCGCCGCATTCACGATCGGCTCACTCGACGTGAGCGTGAATGACACCTGCCGGTAACTGTTGCCGGAGCCGAACGTCCACGCGTCGTCTCCCGGACAAATGATCGTGCTGTTCGTCACCGTACCGCTGCCGGAGTAGCAGGATCGCGCCTGCGTGTAGTTGTAGTAGGGGCCGTAACCGACGTTATACGGACCCGAAGGTGCGGTACAGATGGCGTAGGCGCTGAACTGCGCGAAACAGAGTACAAGGAATGCAACGAGAGAGAGTTTTCGCATTTTGTCTCCTTCCTACAGCTCGTGTTCGTTCACTGACTACGTGTGCTGCACGGTTTCCGGGCACCTCTGATGAGCACATCAGACACAAAGTGGGATCGTTCGACGTTGGTTACGCCGGCGTCGGAGAATCGATCTGATTGGGGTTGTGCTTAGGAGGGGTGGCGGCGGTCGCCGTACGGCACGATCGGGATGAGCCGCGCGCGTGCGCATCGCGCCGTCACGATCCCGAAAGTCGAAACGCACTTCATGCCGTCTATGCTACACAGAATAAGTACGGATGGAAGCTTTTTTTGCGGCTGAGGACGGCACTCAAAGGGTATCAGCTATGCACGCCCGGCGCTTCGCGGCCGGTCTTCTCGACGTACTCGACGTAGGACCCGCCATAGACCTCGGGTGCGTCGCCGATCTCGAGGACGCGATTCGACAGGCCGCGGAGGAAGGTGCGGTCGTGGGAGACGAAGAGCATCGTTCCTTCGAAGTCTTTCAGCGCGTCGACGAGCATCTCCTTCGTCGCGAGGTCGAGGTGGTTGGTCGGCTCGTCGAGGACGAGGAAGTTCGGCGGATCGAGGAGCATGCGGGCCATGACGAGGCGCGACTTCTCGCCGCCGGAGAGTGAGCGGACCTTCTTGTCGACGTCGTCGCCGCTGAACTGAAACGCGCCGAGGAGACTGCGGAGGACGCCGATCGACTCGAGCGGAAAGTCCTTCTGCATCTGCTCCCAGACCGTCAGCGTGGGATCGAGCAGATCGAGCGCCTGTTGCGAGAAGTAGCCGACCTTAAGTGAGGCGCCGAGGCGCACCTGGCCGGCGTCGGGCTCCAGCGCGCCGGCGACCATCTTCAGCAGCGTCGACTTGCCGGCGCCGTTCTTTCCCATCACGCACCAGCGCTCGCCGCGCCGCACGTGAAAGCTGAAGCGGTCGTAGACCGTGCGGCTCCCGAACGCTTTCGACACGCCGTTGATCATCAGCACGTCGTCACCGCTGCGCTGCGGTGCCTTGAAGGTGAACTTCATCGCGACGCGCTTGCGCGGCGGCTCGATGCGCTCCTGCTTCTCGAGCATCTTGATGCGGCTCTGCACCTGGGCCGCCTTCGCGGCGTGGGCGGTGAATCGATCGATGAAGCGCTGCTCCTTCGCGAGCTTCGCCTGCTGGCGGGCGAACGCCGCTTCCTGGTTGGCGTCGGCCAGCTCGCGCTCGCGGACGTAGAAGTCGTAGTCGCCGGAGTAGGTGTTGATGTCGCCGTCTTCGATCTCGACGATCTTGGTGACGATGCGGTTCATGAAATCGCGGTCGTGCGACGTCATGAGGATCGTCGCGGGGACGGTCTTGAGGAAGCGCTCCAGCCAGACGATCGACTCGATGTCGAGATGGTTCGTCGGCTCGTCGAGTAGCAGGGCGTCGAACGATCCGAGAAGGATCTTCGCCATCGAGACGCGCATCTTCCAGCCGCCGCTGAGCGCGGCCGCGTCGCCTTCGATCTGTTCGTCGGTGAAGCCGAGGCCGTGGAGCACCTCGCGGGCGCGCGCCTCGAGCTCGTAGCCGCCGAGGTGCTGATACTCCTCCTGGACGTGGCCGTAGCGCTCCAGCGCCGCTTCGTCGTGGAGGTTCTGCTCGAGCTCGATCAGCTCATGATGCAGGTCGCCGAGGCGGCCGCTGCCGGCGATCGCCTCGTCGAGCACCGGACGTCCGCCCATCTCGTCGACTTCCTGGCGGAACATGCCGATGGTCAGTTTTTTCGGGACGGAGACGACGCCGTCATCCGGCGACTCCTCGCCGACGATCATGCGAAAAAGCGTCGATTTCCCGGCGCCGTTCGGCCCGACGAGCCCGGCCTTCTCGCCCGGATTGAGCTGGAACGAGGCGTCGACAAACAGAACCTGCCGCCCGTACTGCTTGCTGACGTTGGAGAACGCGATCATGCCGTGGGACGAACACGCCGTCTCCTCAGCATCTTCCGGACCGCGGAGATGTAGGCGGTCGGCGCGGGGCCGCGGGCGGCGAGGTCGCATTCGGGGTGCCGCTCGCCGAGGAGGACTTCGCGGGCGCGGAGGGCACCGAGGTCGGCGATCGGTGCGAGCTTCGTCCAGCGGCGCTCGACGAAGCCGAGCGGCAGGCGGTATCGCGGCCGGATGACGATCACCCGCTCGTCGGTGATCACGTGCTCCCAGTCGTCGCGATGGCGATAGAGGCCGCCCTCGCTCTCGCCCTTCATCGTCATGAGGACCACCGCGTCGCAGCCGCGGTCGAAGAGGAACTCGTACGGCATGTTGTTCGACCAGCCGCCGTCGCCGTAGCGCTCGCCGTCGATGTCGGGCGTGTGCGTGTAGAACGGCGGGAGGTAATTGCTCGCGAGCAGGATGCGGAACGGGTCGGTCGCGGCGTGCACGTCCATGATGACCGAGGCGCGGTCGCCAAGACGCGTCAGCGCGACGTAAAGCGGGAGTCCGTCGCGGATCTTCTCCTCGCGGATGTAGCGGTCGAACGCTCGTGCGTGCAGCCGCGACCAGATGAACGGCGAGTGCTCGCGGACGAGGTTCCGCAGGTCGACGTAGGGCATCCGCGAGAAGAAGCGCCAGTACTTCCGCAGCCGTTTCCAGTTCCCCGCCGCGACCGCCGCCGCATTCCACGCACCTCCCGAGACGCCGAGGCAGACGGAAGGCTCGATTCCGAGACCGTAAAGCGTCTCGACCGCGCCGACCTGAAAGATGCAGCGCATCGACCCGCCGGAGAAGAGAAAGCCAATCCGTTTCGCGCTACGGAGACGGTCGAGGGGAGACATCGATCAAGCCGAGTCTATCCCTGCGGCCGTAAGGCGAAGTAGATGACGCCGTCGACGCCGGCGGCACGCGCGCGCTGCGTCTGCGCGGAAATGCCGCGTACGGTGTTCAGGTAGGCGGCGACGCCGGCGAGCGCGATGCGGTTCGTCCGGTGCGCGGTGTCGATCAGGAAGCGGAGCCAGTCGTCGAAATCGTGCCGTTGCCGCGCGACCGTCTCGCGTTTGTAGATCATCGGGCAGAGGAGGTCGACGATCCGCTCGTCCGACCACTTGCGCCAGTCCTGAAAGACGTTCGCGTACGCGTCGGTCGTCTCGAATCCCTCTTTGCCGCGCGGGCCGCGGCCGTACGTGATCAGCGCGGCCGAGATCTGGATCGACGGCCGGATCGCCTTGATGCGGTCGTGCAGGCTGCGAACGAAGTTCGTGACCTGGTCGCGGCGCCACTCGCACCAGAGCGGGTCGTTCGGCGCCGGAAGACCGGTGCGGTTGTATCGGGTGTTGAAACGCTGGACGTTCGCGTCGTTGTAGCCGACGTCGCCGTCGCGGTTTTCGGGATAGCGGACGCGGTCGAGATGCACGCCGTCGAGGTCGTACGCGCTCGCGAGGTGCGCCAGGACGTCGACCGTGTACGCCGCGGCCTCGGGATTGCCGAGGTCGATGTACCACTCCGAGCCGAAGCGGTAGTTGCCGTCGCGTGTCCGCGTGCCCCACTGCCGGTCGTCGTCGTACGGTTTGTTCGTCGCCGCGTTCCAGACGTGCTGCAGGAAGACGTGCTTCGGATCGCGCGGCAGCGTCTTCGCCGGGTCGCCCTGCCAGACCGAACCGACGATGGTGAACGCGTGCACCTGGATGCTGCGCGCGTGCGCCCCTTCGATCAGGTACCGCAGCGGGTCGAAATCGTCGCCCAGCACCTCGGCGCGCGGTTCCGCGGCGTCGAAGTACCACGCGTCGCCGCGGCGGCGCACTTCCATGAAGATCGCGTTCGCTTTCGCCTTCGTCGCGGCGGAGATGATCCGGTCGACGTCGTCGCGCGTCACGAACGGCGTGTGAAACGTTTCCACCCAGAACGCGCGGTAGCGAGGCGCGGCTGTCGCCGTCGTGCACGCCAGAAGCAGTGCGAGCGCGAGTGAGACGCGCTGAAGCATGACGAATTGTACCGTCAAGCCCGCTTCCGGCTGCGCCAGAAGGCGTATGCCGGAAGTCCCGCCGCGAGGATTGCGAAGCCGATCAGACTGTTCTTCGGCGACTGCGCGACGGTCCCTGCCACCACGAGCCAGCAGGCGAGCGTGAAGACGAGCGTTGTGACGGGGTGGAGCGGTGTACGGAACCGCGCGCTCGCGCCGCGCCGCCGGAAGAGAAACAGCGCAGCGCCCGTCAGCCCGAAGAAGATGAAGTCGACGGAGACGACGTAGCTGAGGATCTGCTCATACGTTCCCGACAACGCGATCACGATGGCGACGACGCCCTGCAGCGCGATCGCGACGACCGGCACGCGCGTCGTCGGATGCACCTTGGCGACGCTGCGGAAGAAGAGCCCGTCGGCGGCCATCGCGTAGTAGACGCGTGGCGCCGTCAGCATGCTCTGGCTGAGGAACCCAAGCGTGGAGATCGCGATGCCGATCGCGATCAGGTTCGCGCCGCGTTCTCCGAGGGCGATGCGCATCACGGACGAGGCGGGAGTGGTCGTCGCGGCGAGGCCGGATGCGCCGAGGACGCGAAGGCAGACGATGTTCACGCCGACATAGACCGCGATCACGCCGGCGACGCCTGCCAGGAGTCCAACGGCGAGATCGCGCTCCGGACGTTTCAGCTCCGCCGACATGAAGCTCGCCGTCTGCCAGCCGCCGTACGCGAACATGACCGGAGTCATTGCGGCGGCGATCGTGAACAATGTCGCGGCACTCGCCGCCGTGGGCGAGGGCGCCACACTGTGAGTCGTCGCACCGACGACGATCAGCATCGCGATCGCGGCGAGCTTCAGGAGCATCAAGACCGTCTGCGTGTTGCTGCCGCTGCGGACGCCAAAGCAGTTGATGATCGTCAGAACGAGCAGGGTGACCGTCGCGACGAACGCGTCCGGAAAGCGCGTGTGCGCGTACTTGGCGAACGTGACCGCCACCGCCGCCATCCCGCCGCTCTGAACGACGAGCAGCAGCCCCCAGCCATAGAGAAACGCGACCGACGGGTGGTAGGCGTCGCGGAGATACGCGTACTGTCCGCCCGCTTCAGGACGTAGAGCCGCCAGCTCCGCATAGACGAACGCGCCGAGGAGCGCGATCACGCCCCCGGCGATCCAGGCACCGAGGATCAGCGCCGGCGTATGTACTTGACGCGCGACGACATACGGGTTGATGAAGATCCCCGACCCGATGATGCCGCCCATGACGATCATCGTGGCGTCGAAGGCGCCGAGCCGCCGGGCCAGTGTCGTCATGGATCTCCCGATGGTAGCCTGAAATAGACGTACCCCGCCCGCGATTTGGGGAAGCTGCAACCTTCGTCCGCAATCGCCGTTAAAAAGATGAAAGCAGATGCCCGGTGTCCGACCGGGTCAGGAGTCCGAGTCCATGAGTGTGTTCACTCCTCAGGAAATGAAGAAGAAGAAAAACCGCAAACGGCTGTGGATCACGATCGTCGCCGCGGTGGTGATCATCGGGATCACGGTCGCGTCCGTCGCCAACAAGCGGAAGGACAAGCCGATCCCGATCACGATCGAGAAGGCGCAGCGGAAGACGATCACACAGCTCGTCACGGCGACCGGCAAGATCCAGCCGGAAGTCGAGGTGAAGATCGCGCCCGAGGTCTCGGGCGAGATCGTTGACCTGCCGGTGCACGAAGGACAGGCGGTCCACAAGGGCGACCTGCTTCTCCGGATCAAGCCGGATGTCTACAAGGCGCAGGTCGAGTCGCAGCAGGCGGCGCTCGCCGGTTCACGCTCGGCGATCGAGCAGCATAAGGCCGAGCTGTCGAAGGCCGACCTCGACCTGAAGCGGATCAGGAGCCTGCACGCGCAGCACCTGGTCTCCGATCAGGACCTGAACGCGGCACAGACGAACTACGACATCGCGAAGTCGGCGCTCGCCACCTCGGAATTCGACGTTCAGCGCGCCGAGGGAAGCCTGCGCACGATCAACGACGCCCTGAACAAGACCACCATCTATTCGCCGGCCGACGGCTCGATCAGCGCGCTCGAAAGCCGCCTCGGCGAGCGCGTCGTCGGCACCAGCCAGTTCGCGGGCACCGAAGTCATGCGCATCGCCGACCTCGGCGACATGGAAGCGCAGGTCAACGTCAACGAGAACGACGTCATCAACGTGAAGGTCGGCGACCACGCGAAGATCAGCGTCGATGCGTATCCCGACCGCAAGATCGACGGCGTCGTGCGCGAGATCGCCTCGACCGCCACGACGCAGAACGCCGGCTCGCAGGAGGAGGTCACCAACTTCCTCGTGAAGATCACCGTCACCGACAAGTCGATCGCGCTGCGTCCCGGAATGAGCGCCACGGCCGACATCGAGACGGCGACGGTGCAGAACGCCGTCGCGGTTCCGATCCAGAGCGTCACCGTTCGCGAAACCGGCAGCACGCTCTCGCCGGAGGAGCTCGAGAAGCGGAAGGCGAGCCAGGCGGCCGCCGACAAGGGCGACAACCGCGCCGATGTCACGAATGAAACGGAGCAGAAACAGAAAGAACGCGCCCAGCGCGACAAGCTCATGAGGGTTGTATTCATTAAGAAGGGCGACAAGGTCGAGCAGCGGAGAGTCGAGACCGGAATCGCCGATACGACCGACATCGAGATCAAGAGCGGTGTGAAGCTCGGCGAGGAAGTGGTCGCCGGCAGCTACACCGCCGTCAGCCGCCGCCTCAAGGATGGGGCCAAGGTCGAGATCGAGAAGCCGCAGGCACAGGGCAAGAGCAGCTAAGAGGTATGAAACGACTCCGTCATCCTGAGCCGGCGTAGCGCGGCGAAGGATCTCCAGATGCGCGGCAGGTGGCTTCTGCTGCGAAACTCGAGATCCTTCGCCGTCTACCGGCTCAGGATGACGGGGGGAGCGAGGCGACATGAGATTCATTCGCGATCTGCAGATCGAAATCGTCGAGAGTTTCCGGATTGCGTTTCTGCAGATCCGGATGCACAAGATGCGGTCGGTGCTCACCGGCCTCGGCGTGATCATCGGCATCATCGCGGTGACCCTGATGGGCTCCGCCATCAGCGGCATTCAGGTCGGCTTCGAGCGCAGCCTCGCCGTCATCGGCGACGACGTGCTGTACGTCGAGAAGTGGCCGTGGCACCACGTCGACGACTGGTGGAATTACCGGAACCGGCGGCGCATCGAACCGCACTACGCCGACGACCTCAATCGCATCATCCAGGCGACGCCGAACTCGCAACTGATCGTCGCCGTACCGACGCTGAACACGTCGCGGAAGGTCAAGTACAACAACCTCCAGGTGAGCGGCATCTTGACGCAGGGAACGAACACCGACTTCCTGGTCACCTCCACCGCGTCGTTCAGTCAGGGCCGTTTCTTCACCGAGACGGAGTCGCGCGGCGGACAGAACGTCGTGGTCCTCGGGTACGACGTCGCCGAGGCGCTGTTTCCGCAGGGATCACCGCTCGACAAGGTCGTCGAGATCGAGGGCCATCCCTTCCGCGTCATCGGCGTCTACGCACGCCAGGGGACGTTCCTTGGCCTCTTCAGCTTCGACACATACGCGGTCGTGCCGCTCGGCGCGTTCATGAAGAACTTCAGCTCCCGGCTCAACGCTTCGATCCGCGTGAAAGTGAAGGACAAGAACAACCTCCAGGCCGCGATCGACGAGCTGACCGGCGACATGCGCCGCGTCCGGGCGTTGCGGCCCGAGCAGAAGGACGACTTCTCGGTCAACGAGCAGTCGGCGCTCCGTTCGACGCTCGATCCGATCAAGACCGGCATCGCGATGGCGGGCCTGTTCGTCACCGGACTGGCGCTGTTCGTCGGCGCCATCGGAATCATGAACATCACCTACGTCAGCGTGAAGGAGCGGACGCGCGAGATCGGAACGCGCAAGGCCGTCGGCGCGCGGCGCCGGACGATCCTGCTGCAGTTCCTGATCGAGGCGGTGTCGATCTGCCTGATCGGCGGCGCAGTCGGCCTGGCGCTGAGCTGGGGGCTGGTCGCGGCCGTCGCAGCCGCCGTCCCCTCGTTCCCGATCCAGTTCTCGATCGGACTCGTCATCGTCGGCATGATCGTCTCGACGCTCACCGGCGTCTTCAGCGGCTTCGCGCCCGCGCTGAGCGCGAGCCGTCTCGATCCCATTGAGGCACTGAGATACGAATGAACGTTCGCGAAATCTTCCGGATGGCCTTCAGCGCGTTGCGCGCGAACAAGCTTCGCTCGATCCTGACGATGCTCGGCGTGATGATCGGCGTGTTTTCGGTCATCGGCGTGATGACGGCGCTGAGCGTGATCCAGGGATCGATCGAGTCGGGTCTCAGCTTCCTCGGCAGCGATCTCTTTCAGTTCGGGAAATACCCGGTCATCAGCAAGAACGATCCCGAGGATAAGTTCGCGAACCGCCGCAACATCTCGCTCGAGCAGGCCAATGAGTACAAGCGTCTGATGGAAGGGCAGGCCGGCGCGATCGCCTTGAAGGTGTTCGACGGCGGCAAAGCGGTGAGCTATAAGCGATTGAAGGTGCAGGGGAAGCAGGTCGTCGGCACCAATGAGAACTTCCTGATCGCGAACTCCTACTCGCTCGACTACGGCCGCAACATCTCCGCCGAAGACGTCGCCCTCGGCCGCAACGTCGCGGTCGTCGGGAAGTCGATCGAGCAGGGGCTCTTCCAGAACGAGTCGCCCATCAACAAGCAGATCAACATCAACGGCCATCCATTCCGGATCATCGGCGTGCTCGAGTCGAAGGGCTCGACGTTCGGCCAGAGCCAGGACGATTTGAACCTCGTCCCGATCACGACCTTCTTCAGCGACTACGGCCGCGCGAACCGGACGGTCAACATCGCCACCCAGGCGACCTCGCAGGAGACCTACAACGCGACGCTCGACAAGGCGATCGGCGCGATGCGCGCGGCGCGCGGACTGAAGGTGGCGCAGGAGAACGACTTCGAGGTCTACTCGAATGACACGCTGCTCTCGGCGTTCGCCCAGATCGCGGGAACGATCCGCATCGGCGCGTTCGTCATCAGCGCCATCGCGCTCCTCGCGGCCGGGATCGGCATCATGAACATCATGCTGGTGAGCGTCACCGAGCGCACGCGCGAGATCGGCGTCCGGAAGGCGATCGGCGCCCGGAAGAACGACATCGTCAAGCAGTTCCTCATCGAGGCGGTCCTGCTGTCGGAGGTCGGTGGCCTGGCCGGCATCATCTTCGGCGTCAGCGGCGGCAACATCCTCGCGTTCGTCTGGGATATGTCGGTCGTCTTCCCGTGGGGCTGGGCCCTCACCGGCCTGATCGTCTGCTCGCTGATCGGCACCGGCTTCGGCTGGTATCCAGCCTGGAAGGCCGCCTCGCTGCACCCGATCGAAGCGCTCCGGTACGAGTGAGGGTCAGGGCCGGCTGAGAGCCGGCCCCGCACACAAATCACATGCGCCGCTCGTCGCGCGCGTCCGAAGCGTTCGACGGCGCGTTTCCGTAGCGGTACTCGTACGCGTAACGGATGTAGTCCCGGTCGCGGTCGTAGTCGGAGCCGTAATCCGTGCGAAGCTGGCGGTCGAGGTCGTTGTTCCACGTCTTGTACTGCGAGCCGTAGTGCCGCTGCGCGCCGTAGCCGAAACGGAACGCCTGCTCGTGACGGTCGAACGGGTCCTCCGAGCCCGCCGCCTGCTTGATCGTGTCATCCACGTCCTGCTTCAGGTCCGGCGCCGTCTTCGAGCCGAAGTCGTGCTTGGTCTGCTCCCAGTCGTTCCGGAACGCCGCCTTCGTGCGGTTCCAGCCACTCTCGGTCTCATCCGTATACCAGCCAGGTCGATTGTTCATTCGATCGTTCTCCTCTCGGGCTAAAGAGAGCAAGTGGTGAGCCACTACGAAGAGTAGAAGAACGACGTCTTTCATGGGACCGGTGGTACGGTCTTTTCGTGAAGTTTGAGCTCATCAGTGAGCTTCGTTCCATCGAGGTGATTGCGACTGGCCACGGGATTCGGGATCTCCACATTCTCGTGAAGCGGTTCGGGCCTGGAAACTGGCGGAAGCTGAAGGGAGTCGCAGCGGTACGGTTCGCGAACGGCACGGTAGCGGAAGCGGAGCTACACTGGTATGAAGTGCATGGGATTGGTAAACGATGGCTGAAAGTCAAGCGAGTGATCCGGCGGCAGTGAACGGCGACAAGCACTTCGTGGTCTGCGTGAAGAACGACGAGTACGAGGGCGCGTTGGAGCTGCGCAAGATCTACGAGGTGCTCGAAGATCGCGACGCTGAGCCGCACGAGATGATTCGTGTCATCGACGAGTCGGGTGAGGATTACCTCTACCCGCGCGACTGGTTCGTTACCATCGAGCTACCCCAGAATCTGGAAGACGTCCTCCTCGAGATCGCCCACCGGCAGTCCGCATAGAACCCTTCGGTGTACAGCTGCGCGGCGGGACTGTAGGCCTGCGCAGGGGGCCGGTAGGCCTGCACAGCGCGAGTGCGGAGCTGCACAGCGGGAGTGTGGAGCTGCACAGCGGGAGCATGGAGCTGCACAGCGGGAGTGTGGAGCTGTACAGCGGGACTGCGCACGTGTACAGCGTCGCTGCGCACGTGTACAGCGCCGTTTCGCACGTGTACAGCGCCGCTGCGCACGTGCGCAGGCTCGGTCCGCACCCGTACAGCCTCGCTGCGCTAGCCTGCAGCGGGACTTCGCGCGTTCGCAGCGACCATTCGCAGGCGCACAGCCCGCCTTCCCACCGAGCCCGTCGGGGTCGTGGTACCATTCGCTGCACAGAAACATGTGCAATCAAAGGCCGGGTGCTCCCCGGCCTTTTTTTGTCTGGGAGGGTGGGATGATGTCGAAGCAGCAGATCGAGAAGCTCGCGAACCGGAGGAACTGTCCGCGCTGCAGCATGCAGAAG
>DASYSN010000352.1:0-13101 GCA_036003305.1 Thermoanaerobaculia bacterium | reverse complement strand
GATGTTCTCGCGGAACATCTGCGGCGGGATGCCGTTCGATTTCACGTGCACCATGCCGGTGGCGTCCTTGACGTCGAACTCCAGGCCGGAGACGCCGGTGTGGTTCTTGATCGAGCCGGCGGCGACCATGCCGCCGAGGCGAATCGTGGCGCCATAGGCCTTGTCGCCCGCCTTGTGGAGGTCGGTCGGCGTCCAGTAGTAGACGAGGTTCTTGTTGATCCCGCCGGCCGCGATCACGATGAAGGCGATCGTGGCGACGGCGAAGGCCGCGACCATGAAAAGCCGCGTCTTCTTGCGCATCGCGTCACTGGCAGATGGATTCGGCGTCACTGCGTTCATCTTGATTCTCCGTTCTCCGATGCGCGGAGGCGCTCCTCACGAAGCCTTGTGATCAAGGTCACCCCGTAGATCGCCAGCACGGCGACGGTGATGCTGTAAGCGGCGATGACGAAGTTCCAACCGCCCGTCACGACTCCTGTGGTCATACGGCCTCCCCGAGTTGTTCGCCGATCTCGTTCGAGAGGATCGGCGGCGGCGCCATCTCCGTCTCCAGGCGGAGTGCGGCGATGCGCGCGCGCAACATGATGAAACCAACCATCACGAAGAGGATGCCGAACGCGTTGGCGCGCAGCGGGATCCAGAACGGCTTCGAGACGGTGTTTGGATTCGACTGAAGCTGGTGCAGCGAGTTCCACCACCGCACCGAGAAGTAGACGATCGGGACGTCGACGTACGCGATGATCGTCGCGACGCTCGACCAGATGGCGCGCTTGACCGGGTCATCGACGAACTTCCGGAGCGCCAGGATGCCGAGGAACGCGAACAAGAGCACGGCCGTAGTCGTGAGGCGCGGATCCCAGTCCCACCAGACGCCCCATGTCGGCTTCGCCCAGATCGCACCCTGACAGCAGAGGAGGAACGCGAGCAGGACGCCGACTTCGATCGACGCCTCCATTCGCGCGTCCCATTTCCAGTCGCCTTTGAACAGATAGAAGATCGCGCAGGCGAAGGCGACGGTCAGCGCCAGCAGGCCGTTCCAGGCGGTCGGCACGTGGACGTACATGATCCGCTGTACGTTCCCCATGAACTGCTCCGGCGGCGCGACGAAAAGGCCGAACCAGGTGCCGATCAACATCAGCACGACGCCGGCGAGGATCAGCGCGTTCGCGCGCTGCGAAGACTTGAGGTCGTCGGCGGTGAGCCAGATGACGGCGGCGATCAGGCCGGAGAAGACCGAGATCAGCGTGCGCGCCGCGACCGGCAGGCCGAGGGAGACGTCGGCGTGCAGGTACTGGTCGGCGACCGTGACGACGAGGCCGAAATAGATGCCGATCGCGAAGAGCGCGGTAGCGATGGTGTAGGGATATCGGCGGGGCATAGTTGGACCTTTCACTCCTCGACGACTCGTCCGAATAGAAGTCCGCAAAGAGACCAATAAATTGCGTCAAAAGCGATCAGCAACATGAGCCACGATTTGATCTGCCCCATCGGGTCGCCGAGGATGAGCAGCGAGGTCGCTTTGACCGAGGCGAGCAGAGCGGGAACGATCAGCGGAAAGAGAAGAAGCGGAAGCAGCGTCTGCTTGGAACGCACCTGCGCCGTCATTGCGGCGTAGAGGGTTCCCGGCGCCGAAAGACCGGCCGACCCGAGGCCGATCACCGCGACGAGCTCGAGCACGCGCGTCGTGCCGGCGTCATACAGAATGACCATGACCGGCGTGAGCGCGACGCCGAGAATCCAAAGCTGGAGCCAGTTCGCGATCGCTTTGCCGTAGTACAGCGCACGCGGATCGGACGGGAGGAGCAGCAGCCCTTCGAGCGCCCGGTTTTCCATTTCCGCGTGGTAGCTCTCGGCGAGGGTCAGCGTCGAGGAGAGAAGCAGACCGAGCCAGAGGAAGCCGGCCGAGAACTGCCGCAGCATCTCGGCAACCGGTCCGACGGCGAAGCTGAACAGCAGCAGCGCCGCGGCGCCGAAGACGAAAACCGCCATCATCTGGGAGCGGGTGCGCCACTGCAGCAGCATCTCTTTGCGAAGGGCGGCGGTCAGCACGCTTCCTCCCGCTTGCGATCCTTCGCGAGGACGTCGCGAGCGGAGCCGGACCAGACGACGCGTCCGGCGTCGAGCAGCACCGCGTCATCGGCGAGGCTCGCGCCGCGCTCGAGCTGGTGCGTCGCCATCAGAATGGTCGTCCCCTTCGCCTTCAGCTCGTTCACGACCTCATCCACGAGCACGAATCCCTCGGGGTCGAGCTGTCCGTACGGCTCGTCGAGCATGACGACGCGCGGCTGCTGGAGGAGGACGCGCGCGAACGAGAGGCGCTTGCGCATTCCTGCCGAGAAGGTGGAGACGGTGTCGTCGGCGCGTTGCGCGAGGTTCACCCGCTCGAGAATCGACATCAATCCGTTGCGGCCGACGCCGAGGTGCTCGGCAACGACACGAAGGTTCTCGCTGGCGGTGAGCGATTCGTAGAGATACGAGTAGTGGCTCAGGAGGGCCGTGATCTTTCGCACGTCCTCACGTTCGCGGACGACGTTGAAGCCGCCGACGAGCGCTTGGCCGCGGTCCGGCCGGATGGCGGTCGAGAGAACGCGAAAAAGGGTCGATTTGCCGGAGCCGTTCCGCCCGGCGACCATGATCACCGAGCCCTCACGGGCCTCGAAGCTGACGTCGGCGAGTGCCCACCGGCGGCCGTAGCGCCGGCCCACGTTTTCCACTCGAATGATTGGATTCGCCGCCATGCAACGCGCAGTCTGTTGGACGTGCCGGTCCGAGGCAAGCGGATGGCTGCACATCGGTGTGTGCGCAACGTCACACGGACTCGTGACGCACTATCATCGGCGGTCATGAAACGGGCTCTTCTCGCATTGCTCGCGCTGCTCGTGACGGCGTGCTCCCCCGTGTGGCGCGGACCTTCGAGCCCGCGCCCCGCTCCCCCGCCCGAAGCGCAGGCTGGAAAGCCTGCGCCACACGTGTACGGGCTCACGCTGGACGACGAGGTGACGGTTCTTCGCCTCGAAGACCGCCGCGAGTTCGATGCCGCGGTCGCCGAGGCGTGGCTCGCGAATCCGAATCCGCTCCAGCGAGCACGGATGGCCCTCGCCCTCGGGCGCATCGGGCCGCACACGTTCGTCGATGCGAATCACAACGGCGAACGCGATGCGGGCGAGCACCAGGCAGGCGTCGACCTCCTCGCTCACCTGGTGACCGATCCCGACCGCAATGTCCGCGAGACGGCCGCGTTCTCGCTCGGCGAGATCGGCGATGCCGCGGGCATTGAGCCGCTGATGCAGCTCGCACACGACAGCGATCCTGCTGTCGCCGCCGAGGCGATGGAGGCGCTGTCGAAGATGCCGGCGCAGGTCACGCTCGCACGTTACGCGGAGTTCACCGGCGAGTCGTGGCCGGAAGGCGTCCGGACGCGCGCATTGCGCTTTCTCTTCCGCTTCAACTCCGACGAGGCGGGCGCCATCGCGGCGAAGGCGCTCGACTCGAACGTGCAGTCGATCCGAACGGCCGCAACGTACGCGCTCGCCCGCCGTGCCTACGCTCCCGCCCGCGCGCAACTCGAGATTCTCCTCGGCGACAAGGACTCCGACATCCGCACCTACGCCGCCGCGGCCCTCGGGCGCATCGGCGACAAGCAGTCGATCGGGCCGCTCATCGTGTCGTCGCACGACGGGCACCCGTGGGTCCGCACGAATTCGCTGGTCGCGATCATGCGCATCGTGGCGAAGGACAAGACCGCGCTCGACCGGCCGCAGATCGCGCAGGACGCGCTCCGGATCCTCGACCTCACAGACGATCCCGACGACGGCACGCGCGCCTCGGCGATCGACGTGCTCGGGCTCTACGCAGGCCGCAACGAGGTCGCGAAGAAGCGTCTTGCCGAAATCACGACCACCGGCTCCCGCTGGGATCGCGAGCTGGCGTGGGGCGCCTGGGCGAAGCAGTTCGAAGACGCGCACCCGGAGACGAGCTGGGAGAAGGTGCGCGTGATCGAGAACCGCTTCACGCGCGTGTGGGCCGAGGATCCCGACCCGATGCTCCGCGAGACGACGCTTGCGAATATCCCTGACGCGGACGTCGAGGCGAATCTCGACATCATCCGCAAGGGACTCGACGATCGCGACGTCATCGTTCGCGCGAACGCGATCGAGCGATACGCCAAGACGAAGGAGCGCGATGTCGCCGTGTTGCTCGCCGCCGAGGAACACGGAAGACAGGATGCCATGAACGACGCGCGGCTGGCGGCGATCGTGGCGCTCGCGGAGATCGATCGGCCGGACCGCGAGGCGTTCCTGCGCGGACTCCTCACGGATCGCGATCCGGTGGTTCGCCGCGTCGCGGCGGATCAGATCGAGCAGAAGCTGAAGAAGAATCGGTCGCAGTTCACGCCATTGGCGGTCGTCGACCGCGACTACGCCGCGATCGCGCAGTGGTCGCACACGCCGCACGCCGCTACGATCCACACGGCGCGCGGGAACATCGGCATCCTGCTGCTCGCGGAGGACGCGCCGATCACGGCGTGGAACTTCGCCGAGCTCGCGAAGAAGCACTATTTCGACCGCACGAGCTTCATGCGCGTCGTCCCGAACTTCGTCATCCAGGGAGGCGACCCGCGCAACGACATGAACGGCGGCCCGGGCTACGCGATCCGCGACGAGATCAATCTGCAGAAATACACGCGCGGCGCGGTCGGGATGGCGCTCTCCGGCCCCGACACCGGCGGCTCGCAGTTCTTCATCACGCATTCGCCGCAGCCGCACCTCGACGGTGGCTATACGATCTTCGCGAGGCTGACGAGCGGCATGACGGCGGTCGTCGATCAAATCGAGCGCGGCGACGTCGTGGAAACGGTCACAATCGATCCATGAGCTTTCTGTTCGGGCGTTTCTTTCAGATGGTCGGTCTCGTGATGCTCCCGATCGGCCTCTACATCGGCGCGGTGAAGGACAACGTGAACGTCGAAGTGAAGATGCTTTGCATCGGCGGCGCGTTCTTCGTCGTCGGCTGGCTGATGGCGCGAAGAACATCGCAATGAAGTACACGGTTGTTCTCACCGCGGAGTATCCGGCGATCGCGCGCGAGATCCTGTCGCCGCATTTCGATCTGATCGAGCATCCGACGGAGCAGGCGCGGAGCGAGGAGGAGATGATCACGATCCTCTCCGAGGCCGATGCGGCGCTGACGCTGCTGTCGGATCCGCTGACGCGGCGCGTGCTCGCGTCGAATCCGAATCTGCGGATGGTCGCGAACTATGCGGTCGGCTACAACAACGTCGACGTGGAGGCGGCGCGCGAGTTGGGGGTACGCATCACGAACACGCCGGGAGTGCTCACCGAGGCGACCGCCGACCTGACGATGGCGCTGATCCTCGCCGTCACGCGGCGCATCATCGAAGGCGACGCCGAGGTGCGGGCGACGGGACGCTGCGAATGGGAGCCGATGAAGCTTCACGGCATGTCGCTCACCGGCAAGCGGCTCGGCATCGTCGGCATGGGGCGCATCGGAACCGCCGTCGCGGAACGGGCGCGCGCGTTCGGGATGGACGTGATCGGCACGCGTCGCGGTGAGTCGCGCGGCGAAAGCCGCATATCGACGGACGAGCTCCTTGCGACCAGCGACGTCGTCTCCGTTCACGCCCCTCTTACACGCGAGACCGAGCACATGTTCGACGCCGCCACGCTCGCGAAGATGAAGCGCGGCGCGTATTTCGTGAACACTTCGCGCGGCAAGCTGATGGACGAAGCGGCGCTCTGCGACGCACTCGAAAGCGGCGCGTTACGCGGCGCCGCCCTCGACGTCTACGAGCACGAGCCCGACGTCTCGCCTCGGCTGCGCGCATTGCACAACGTCGTCATCGTCCCGCATATCGGTTCCGCCACGGACGAAGCGCGCAACGGCATGGCGCGCATCGCAGCGACCGACATCCTGCTGTTTCTAACGGGCCGCGCGCCGTTGCACGTCATCGCCTAAACACCGTAGCGCGTCTGCAAAATCTCGATGTGATGCAGCTCGTGGCCGGCGATGTGCCAGGCTAGGCCGCGGACGGATGCGGTGTAGTCCGTCACCGTGGCGCGGCGAAGCCACGCTTCTTTCGTCAATGAGCGGAGCAGCGCGACGGTCGACGCGCGAATGAGCCGGTACTCTTCAATGAAGCTGGCGAGGGAACGCTCCTCGAAGTTCGCGCCGGCGACGTAGACGTTCTCGTCGAAACTCTCCAGCGGCTTGGTGTCGCCGCGCGCAATACAGAGCATGCGATAGGCGAAGATCCGTTCGTCGTCCAGCATGTGGCCGATCACTTCTTTCACGGTCCACTTCCCCGGCGCGTAACGGAGGCCCGCAATTCGCGATTCGTCGAGGCGCGCCAGGAGTGCTTCGAATTCTCGCTGCTGCCGCAACAGCGCCTCCACGGCGTCATCGCCTTCAACGCGGGCAATGTCCGGCTCCGCGTGCTCGCCGTATTCGCCCGGCAGTGGACGTCCGTTCACTTGCCCGGCCTCCAGAGGCCTTCCGGATTGGCGCCGAGGAGGCCGGCGCGGCGGAGCGGCTCGGTCGCTCTGCTGATGCGCGGGATCGCGCCGCGTTCGAGCTTCCATGCGAGCGGCGCGTCGTCGATGGCGCGGTCGATGTATTTCAGCTTGTCCTCGGCGAAGCGCCAGCCGCGCGCTTCGAATGGTTCGAGGTCGACCGGCTCGGTGAACGAGCGCATGCTCCGTTTGCCCCACGCATTGAAGTAGCCGTCGAAGTAGCTGAGGCCGAGCGCGATGTAGGGGTAGACGGGCTCGCGGGAACGGATGGTCGTGAAGTTCGATTTCGCGAGCGCGCCCCAGGCGCCGCCCACCTGATAGAGCGCGAGGCAGTGACCGTCGTCGCTCACGGCGTCGATGAACATCAGGCGCGGCGGGTGGCCGAGCTCCCGCAATGCGGCGCACGCGAAGAGGACGCCGCTGTAGCACTGCGCTTTGCCCGTGCGCATGACGACGCGCGGCGACGCGGCGCCGTCGGCCGTGTCGTACTCCAGCTCATCGAGGTAACGCTGGATGTGGGCAGGCGTCTTCAGCGAGTCGAGAATCCGGCGCTCACGTGCGCTCCACTGCGGTCTCTTCGGCACGGCGCAAAGGGTAACAGCCGAGTGCCCGGTTGTTGCACCCGTCCTCCTTGAAAAGGAGACTCACCATGGCTCAGGACATCAAAGGCAGACGCGTAGCGATTCTCGCGACGGACGGCGTGGAGCAGATCGAGCTCACCAGTCCGCGCGAAGCACTCGAGAAGGCGGGAGCGAAGTGCGTGCTCATCTCGCCGAAGGAAGGCGAGATCCAGGGATTCAAGCATCACGACCACGCCGACAAGCTCAAAGTCGAGCTCTCGCTGTCGAAGGCGGACGCGAACGACTTCGACGCCGTGCTCCTCCCCGGCGGCGTCATCAACGGCGACGCGATGCGGATCGAGAAGAAGGCGCAGCAGCTCCTGCAGGAGATCGATCGCGCCGGAAAGCCGATCTTCGTCATCTGCCATGGCGGCTGGATTCTCATCAATTCCGGCCTCGTCAAGGGGCACACCATCACGACCTGGCCAACGCTGGAGGTCGACATGCGCAACGCCGGCGCGAACTGGAAGGACGAGCAGTGCGTCCGCGACGGCAACTGGGTGAGCAGCCGCAAGCCGGACGATCTCCCCGCCTTCAACTCCGAGATCGTGAATTGCCTGGCGGCGTGGCAGCCGGGCAGGACGCTGCAGCCAGAGAATCGCGATCGCCTCGAAACACGCGTGTAAGCCGGGTCCGTCATCCTGAGCCGCGTAGACGGCGAAGGATCTCCGAATTCGCGGCACGTGGCTCGAGCGGCGCATTTGGAGATCCTTCGCCGCGCTACGCCGGCTCAGGATGACGGAAATCAGTGCACTGATTCTTGTGCGTCCACGGGCGTGATCATTGCTTCATATAACGAAGAGGAGGAGATGGCGATCGAGAAACGTGTGCTCGTGGTGGACGATGACGACGCGATCCGCGCGTTGTTGTGCACCATTCTGCGTCGCCGCGGCCTCCCCGTCGACAGCGCCCGCAATGGCGCTGAGGCGCTCGCGCGGTGCGAGCAATGCCGCTACGCCGTCGTCCTCCTCGATCTGATGATGCCGCAGCTCAACGGCTACGAGGTCCTCAACGCATTCGGGAAGCGAAAGCGCGAGGACCGGCCGCTGATTCTCGTCTTGACGGCCGGGGCGGAGCCCCGCAATCTCAGCGCCGACCTCGTCGCCGGCACGATCCGCAAGCCGTTCGACGTCGAGATGATCGTCGACACGATCTCCGCCGCGCTCACGACCCTCGCCAACCGAGAACAGCTCGAGGAGTGCCCGCCGGCGGACAGCGAGATGGACGGCTGCGGGTTCAATCCGCGCGTGAATTGACACGCCTACCGCTGAGCTTCATGGCACGTCTTTTGACCTTATTCCAGGTCATGAAGAAAGACGAACAACCCAGAGTCTTGATCGTGGAGGACAACGACGCGATCCGCATCATGCTCTTCACGATTCTGCGGCACCAGCCGTTGAGCGTCGACACGGCCTCAACCGCTGACGAGGCGCTGGCGCATGTACTCGAATGCGACTACGCCCTCATCCTCATCGATATGGATCTTCCCAATCGCGCGGCCGAACGGTTCTTGCGCGAGTTCAATGCGAGACGTCCGGAAGCGACTTCGTTCATCATTGCGGTCCGCGATCCGAAGAAGCAGACGGCGATCGACTCCAGTGTCGTCGTCGCCGTGCTGAACAAACCGATCGAGATCGACACCATGGCCGAGGTCGTGCGCGAGTGCGCATTCCTCGTCCCGCCACCCGACGATCCGCTTCCCTGCCGCAAGACGCCGGAAAGCGAGCAGTTCGGGAGAGCGGAGCGGAACTCCTACTTCGCAAACTAGCCAGACACCTACAACCAAGGCGCGAGAGCCGGCAACCGGGTTGCCGGCTCCCGATTGAGAGTTACGGAGCTTTCGGAACGGTGAGCCCTGAGCCCACGACCCCGTACTGCGCTGCCGGATCGTTCGTCACATTGTCGGTTGCCGTGCCGTAGAAGATCGCGTCGCCGTCGTTGACAGTGAGGATGACGAGTTGGTTGGCACCGATGGGAACCCCGAAGAACGACGAGCCGTCGACCTGCTCGAGGTAGTTTGCCGGGTAGTCTTTCGTCACGGTCGCGAGAAGGTGGTCTTCCCCGTAGAGCTGCGCTTTGACGCTCGCACCGCGCGAGAACGTGCGGACACCGATATTGAAACGAACGCGGTGCGGGTCGGAAGGCGTCACCATGTAGGCCTTCCCTCCGAGCTGAACGATGCGGCCCTTCGGGATCGCACGGTCGCTCCATGCAACCGCGTCCTCATAGAAGCCCGCGGTGCCGCCGGCGCCATTGTCGTTGTAGACGCGCGCGAGCACCTGCAGCGTCCCCGGGAAGCCCACTTGCGTCTGCGACGTGATGTCGACCGAGCCGAATTCGTTTGTGCCGATCGCCGCGCCGAGGTCGTCGATCGTCATGATGCCGTTTCCGCCGATGAAATACGGGATCGAGGGATCGCCCGGCGAGCCGGGAACGCCGACCGGGTGAAAGACGATGCGCCCTTTGATGGAGTTGTTCGAGTCGAGATTGACGAGTTGCAGCGTCGTCTTGAAGCTCGAGCCGAAGCGTCCTTTCGCAGAACCGACGGCCGGTAGCGTCGACACAATGGTTTCCGTGTCGTAGCCGGTGCCCCAGAGTCCGAGCGCCTGGAACTTCGCCCGCGTGCCGGCGTGCACGTCGACGCTGCCGCTCACGTCGCCGTCGTACTGCAGATAGCCATAACCGTTCGCGTTGATCATCCCGGTGTTCAGTGCCTGCGCACCGCCACAGTCCGTGAGACGCGCGACGCCGATGAAATCGCCCTGCTGCACGTCGACCGGCGGAGTCATCCCGAAAAGTGAGATCCCGTTGTAGGTCGTGAACGGACCGCGCTCGGCGGTCATCGTCAGTGTGTCGCCAATGCGGCGGAAGAACTTCACCTTGACGCCGTTCGTGCAGCCACCGGCGGCCCAGCGGAGCTTGACGGCCGTAATCGTTCCGTTCGCCGTAGCGGGATTGTCGAGCGAGATGTCGGTGCGGACGGTCGCACCGGCGACGTCGCCGATCATGTTCGGAGCCTGTTCGACGCCGAAGTCGAGGTCGACGCCAACCTGCATATTGGCCGAAGGTGGATTCTGCGCGAACGCGAAAGGCGCGGCCGCGAGCAACACGAATAGAGCCGCGAATACGTTAACTTTCATCGGGGGAACCTCCTCACTGTGTTGGGGCTACGATCGCGTATTGGACGGAAGGATCATTCGTGACATTGTCGGTCGTCGCTCCGTAGACAATGGCGCTCCCGTCCGTAACGGTGATCTTGACCGTCTGGTTCGCGCCGACTGGAACGCCTCCGAAAAATGAAGCCGCATCGACCTGCTCCATGTCTCCTTCCGGATACCTCTTGCTCACGCTCGCCAGTACGTGGCCCGTCTTGTCGAGAAGTTGCGCGGTCAGTTCCGCCCCCGAAAAGAGCGCTCGCACGCCGATATTGAATCGCGTGCGCGTAACGTCGACGGGTGTCGCCATGAAAGCTGTAGCACCGGTCGAAATCACGCGGCCACCTGGGGCGGTCTCATCCAACGCGACCGAATCCTCATTGAAGCCGGCCGTTCCCAGGATTCGATCGACATGGATTTCTCATTCACCCGCTCGGCATCCGGCGCCGGTACGGGAAGCAGCTATTTGTACTCCCTCCCTCCTGGCGGCCTGACCGACCCAACCGCCGGAAGCACCTCTGTGACCGCATTGTTAGCAGGTCCGGAGCCGAAGACCGCCAGGGCACTATTCACACGCTGCCCATCAATCACGGTCGTGTTGGTCCTCACGTTGCCGTAATACGACAGATACCCGGCACTCGAAGTGCCGGAGAGAGTGCCCGGTGCTCCGCAGTCGCCGATGCGCACGATGCCGATGAGATCGCCCTGACCGACTGACAGCACATCCGACGACAAATCGAGGGTCATCACGTTCGAGGTCACGGAGAACGGTCCAACCTGGCCAGTGGGGGTCAGCAGGTCGCCGGAACGCCGGAAGGTGGCGAGGTAGAAAGCGTTGGCGCAATTGGATTCGGACCAATACACCTTGACCGAGGTGATCGCGCCGGTCGCGGTCGCCGGATCGAGTGAGATGTCGGTGCGAATGGCATTCGAGTTGACGTCGGTGCCGTTCGGCGACGTGACCTCGGTTCCGACCGTCACGGGGGTGTCGGCCGCGAACGCGATCGGCGCGGCGACCAAGAATGCGAATACAGCCGCCTGAATGCGGAATCTCATGGGAACCTCCTCAGTCTGTTGGGGCTATGATCGCGTATTGGACGGAAGGATCATTCGTGACGTTATCGGTCGTCGCTCCATAGACAATGGCGCTCCCGTCCGTAACGGTGATCTTGACCGTCTGACTCGCGCCGACTGGAACGCCTCCGAAAAACGACGCGGCGTCGACCTGCTCGAAATCGCTGGCGGGATACCGCTTGGTGGCGCTCGCCAGGACGTGGCCCGTCTTGTCGAGGAGTTCTGCGGTTAAGTCGGCTCCGGAAAAAAGTGCTCGCACGCCGATATTGAAGCGCGTGCGCGTCACGTCGACAGGTGTCGCCATGAATCCCGTAGAACCCGCCGAGATCACGTGGCCACCGGGACCGGTATCGCCAATGGCGACCGGCTCTTCATTGAAGCCGGCCGTTCCTTGTGTTCCAGCGTCGTTGTAGACGCGCGCGACGATCTGCGGCGCACGCTGGCCCGTGAGGAGATCGACGTCCATGGTGCCCAGGCCCATCACGGAGGAGGGTGAGCCGGTGAATCCGAACGCCAGGTCGAACGAATCCTGTCCGCCGGGGGAAATTGAATATAGATAGCTGCTGCCTTGACCGGAAGCGTTGATAAAAATGAGGCGCCCCGAGATGGTGGTGGCCCTCGGGTTGATCAGCTGAATCGAGGTCTTGAAGCTCGACCCGAATACCCCTTTCACTGACCCCACTCCCGGAATCACCTCGGTCACCGCAGCCACCGCAGTTCCGGAACCGAAGACCGCAAGCGCGCTGTTGACGCGCTGACCATCGAAGACCGTCGTGGTGGTGGTCATGTTGCCGTAATACGAAAGGTAGCCCTTTGTCGGGACTCCTGAAAGCGTGCCGGGGACTCCGCAGTCGCCAACGCGCACGATGCCGATGAGGTCGCCCTGTCCGATTCCCATCGCAGGCTCCAAATTGACCGTCATGACGTTCGAGGTGACGGTGAAGGGTCCGCGCTGGCCAATCGGGACCAGGAGGTCGCCGTTGCGCCGGAAGACCGCAACTTTGAAAGCGTTGGCGCAATTGGCGTCGGACCAGTACACCTTGACCGAGGTGATGCTGCCGCCCGCGGTCGCGGGATCGAGTGAGATGTCAGTGCGAATCGCGTTCGTGTTCACGTCGGCGCCGTTTGCCGCGGTGAAGTCGGTTCCGACTGTCACCGCCGTTTCCCCCCCGAACGCGATCGGGGCAGCAAGCAGAAATGCAAATGCAGCCGCCGGAATGCGGAGTTTCATCGGGAGTTCCTCCTGATTTCAGTGTACGTCAGCGCCCGAGAAAGCGTTGGGGTCAAAGAATCGCGAATGCCACGATGGCGTACTGAACGGAAGGATCGTTGGTCACGTTGTCGGTCGTCGCCCCGTAGATGATCGCGTTGCCGTCGCTGACGCTGATTCTGATGATCTGACTCGCTCCGACCGGCACGCCGCCGAAAAATCCTGTCGCATCGACCTGCTCGAAATAGTTCGCGGTGTAGTGTTTCGTCACATTGGCCAGTACGTGGCCGGCGTTGTCGAGCAACACGGCGTTCAATTGCGCCCCCGAGAAGAGGGTTCTCACTCCTATGTTGAGACGCGTACGCGTCGGGTCGACCGGCGCGAGCATGAAAGCCGTCGCGCCCATTGAGACAATGCGGCCGGGGAAGTTCGCGTCAGCAGGCGTGATCGGATCTTCGAAGAAGCCCGCTGTGCCGGCCGTTCCGGCGTCGTTATAGATGCGTGCGACGATT
>DASYSN010000351.1:0-3129 GCA_036003305.1 Thermoanaerobaculia bacterium | reverse complement strand
AGGGTGCAAGTCATTCACTACGAGATCATCATCGTTGGGGGAGGGCCGGCCGGGTTGGCGGCGGCTTCCGGCGCGGAGGCGAACGGGTTCCGGTACGTCGTCCTGGAGCGGGCGCCGCACATCGCCGACACGATCTTCAACTACCAGGCGCGAAAGGCGGTGATGTGCGAGCCGGCGCCGATTCCGACGCTCGGCGGGTTTCCGTTCCGCGGCGGGTCGCGCGAGTCGCTGCTCGAGGAGTGGCGGCGGCTTGCGGACGAGCGGCGCCTGAACATTCGCTACAAGGCCGAGGTGAAGGCGATCCGTCGCGATGGGGAGAGGTTCGCGGTGACGATCGCGGGCGGCGAGCAGCTCTCGTCCGACAAGGTCATCGTCGCGATGGGGACGCAGGGAAATCCTCGCCGCCTCGGCGTTCCGGGCGAAGAGTTGCCGCACGTCCAGTTCCGCCTCGGCGATCCCGCCGATTATGGCGACAAGGACGTCCTCGTCGTCGGCGCGGGCGATGCCGGGCTGGAGATCGCGATCGCGCTCTCGGACGAGAACCGCGTCGGTCTCATCGTCCGCACCGCGGAAATCACGCGCGCCAACGAGTCGCTCACGCGCGAGGTGCTGTCGCGCGCGGCACGCGGCCAGATGCGCATCTACTATGAAGCGAGCGTTCTGCGCGTCGAAGAACGCGAGGCAGATCTCTCGGTCCGCGGCGAAACGGTGCGGATCATAGCCGATGCGATCTTTCTGAAGCTCGGCGCGGAGCCGCCGCGCAAGTTCCTCGAAGCGGCCGGCGTGCAGTACAGCGGCGCACGGCCGCTGCTGAACGCGAAACACGAAACATCGGTCCCGGGCCTGTTTCTCATCGGGTCGGCGGGCGGCGCCGATCTGATCAAGCTCGCGGTCAATGAAGCGTTCGAAGTCGTCGAGCACATCGCCGGCCGCGACGTCGAGCCGGCGGACGAGGCGCTCCTCCGCGAGCGCCTGCCTTTCTGGGAAGGGACGGTCAGCGAGCGCCTCGGAGAGATCCGCTCGGCTGTGCCGCTGCTGGCCGCCGCCGAGGAGCCGCTCGTCCGGAGCATGTTCCTGACGGCGAGCGTGCGCGAGTACGCGGACGGCGAGACGATCTTCTGCCAGAACGATTTCGGCAACGAATTCATGATCGTCGCCGCGGGGCGGGTCGGGCTCACGTGCGTTCGCGAAGGAAAGAGTGACGAGGTACCGGTGGCGGAGCTCACGACGGGGAACTTCTTCGGTGAGATGAGCCTGATCTCCGGCCGCCGCCGCAATGCGACCGCGCGCGCGATCGGGCCGACGCGGCTGATCGTCATTCCACGCAAGGCGATCCTGCGGCTGATGGCCAACGCTCCGCGCGTGAAGTCGTTGATCGACGAAGCGTTTCTTCTGCGCGCGCTCAGCGGCTATCTCTTTCCGAACGTCCCCGAATCGCTCCTCGAGCAGCTTGCCGCGCTGGCGACGGTCACGGAGCTTCCGAAAGGGACGGTCGTCTTCCGCGAGGGCGACGCCGCCGATTCGATTCACCTCATCCGTAGCGGCATGGTGAAGATCAGCCGGCAGCTCGGCGCGAAGGAGGTCGTGCTCTCGTATCTCGTCGCGGGGAATGTCTTCGGCGAGGCGGCGCTCCTGCCGCGCGCGATCCGCACCGCGACGGTGACGGCGATCTTTCCGTCGCAGCTCATCACGATCTCCGGCCGCTCGCTCGAGGAGTTTCTCGAACGGTATCCGCAACTGCGCGAGATGGCGGTGCGAAAGGCGGAGGAGAACCGCGTCGCGTCGCTGGTAGCCGAGGCGACGCCGGAGACGAGCGGCGTCCTGGAAGAGCTCATACGGGAGGAAGTGGTGATGGGGACGCACACGCTGCTCATCGACGAGCACCTCTGCGTCCGCTGCAACCACTGCGTCGAAGCGTGTCAGGGCGTGCACGACGACGGGCAGGCGCGGATCTCGCTCACCGGCATCCGTTTCTACAACCTTCTGGCGCCGAATTCGTGCTGGCAGTGCGAGAACCCGCTCTGCATGCTCGACTGCCCGCCCGACGCGATCGCGCGCGATCCGCGCGGCGAGGTCTACATCAAGAGCAGTTGCATCGGCTGCGGCAACTGCGAGCGGAATTGTCCTTACGACAACATCTTCATGGTTCACAAGAAGGAGAAGTTCTCGCTCTTCGGCTGCATCGCGTCGCTGTTTCAGCCGAGTCGCGAGGCGACGACCGAGCAGAGCGTGGCCGTGAAGTGCGATCTTTGTCGCGGGATTCGCGGAGGTCCCGCGTGCGTGAGGCACTGTCCGACCGGCGCGGCGATCCGCCTCACGCCGGGCGAGTATCGTGAGGTCGTCGCGGAGATGGTCGCGCGAGGCAATGCCGGTTGAGCGGAACGGGCCTCGCTTACGGCGTCGTCGCCGCGCTCCTCGTCCTCGTGCTCGCGTTCTTCGGCGTGAAGAAGCGCGTCTACCGGATCGACCTCGGGCGCGGCAAGACGTGGCTCCGCTCGCACATCTATCTTGGCGTACTCGCAGCCGTCGTCGCGCTTCTCCACAGCGGATTGCGGTGGCATGACCGCATGGCGCTCCTGGCGCTGCTGCTTATGGGAATCGTCGTCGTGAGCGGCATCGTCGGCGCAGTGCTGTACCGAACCGTGCCGCCGATGCTGACGCGCGTGGAGAGCAGGGCGAGCGCCGACGAGATCTCGAAACAGGTCGAGCAGATGGCGAGGACGATGGAGCGTATGGCGGCGGGACGATCGGCGTCATTCCAGAACGTGTGTAAGGAATTGCTCCGGGCTCGCCGCTCGAACGGGAACACGGCCGAATGGACCGCGCTGCTCGCTCGCGTTCCCTCGTCCGAACAGACCGAGCTGCGTGAGATGCTGGTCGTCTCGCGACAGCGGAAAGAGCTGCTGACGAAACTACGGGCGCAGCAACGCTACAGGAACTTGCTGCAGGCGTGGCTGTACGTCCACGTACCGGCCACCGTTGCGCTGCTCGTCGCGCTGACCGCGCACGTGGTCCTCGCGTTTTACTACGGGGGCGTGCGATGAAATGGGCGTTGAGCGCGGCGGCGCTCATCGTAACGCTGGCCGCGATCGCCGATCTCACGCGCGCCGACAAACGGCCGCTGCTGAC
>DASYSN010000350.1:0-3203 GCA_036003305.1 Thermoanaerobaculia bacterium | reverse complement strand
GTCGAGCTCGTCGATGATCTCGTTGATCGAGTGGAAGCGGAGGGAGGCGGGGTCGTCGATCAGGGTGTCGAGGGCGGGGGTGGTGAAGCCGGCGGCCATCAGAGAATCGCGGAGAGGTAGAGCATCGGTCCGGAGCTCCTCAGGGGAGTGTGGAAGGGATGACGAGGAAACGTTTTCAACGAACGTCTGACGCTCGATCGCGCTCCGGCGGATCTTGAGCTTTGCCTGGAGCGCGCGGATGGTGGCGATCACCTCCGGGGCGAGGGCGGTCAGTTCCTTCAGCGCGATGACGTCGCGCTGGAGCAGCTCGACGATCGGGAGGAGCGGCGCGGCGTCCGGCGCGGTGAGCACTCCCACCGCGCCGATGACGTCGTTCAAAGCAAATTCGATGTCGTTCACGGCGGCCGCGTTCACGCCGTTGGCTGCATTCGCGACGGCGTTCGACAGCACGTCCGTCCCGAGACGGATCTGGGAGCGAAGAAACGGATCTTCGATCGCGTCGATCGCGCCGCGGAGCTGGAAGAGCGCCGCCTGCAGCATCGCGGTCTCCGTCAACTCTTCCTCTCGAGCATGTTCGCGAGGCCGGCGATGATGTCGATCGGGAGCGGGAAGACGATGGTGGTGTTCTTCTCTACGCCGATCTCGGTGAGCGTCTGCAGGTAGCGCAACTGCAGCGTGGTCGGCTCGGTGGCGAGGACTTTCGCGGCGTCCGCGAGGCGCTGCGACGCGGCGAACTCGCCCTCGGCATGGATCAGTTTCGCGCGCTTCTCGCGTTCCGCCTCGGCCTGTTTGGCCATGGCGCGCAGCATCGACTCCGGCAGGTCGACCTGTTTGACTTCGACGTTGACGACCTTCACGCCCCACGGCTCGGTGTGCTGGTCGAGGATCGCCTGCACCTTCACGTTCAGCGTGTCGCGGTGCGCGAGCAGCTCGTCGAGCTCCACTTCGCCGAGGACCGAGCGAAGCGTGGTCTGCGCGAACTGCGAGGTCTGGTAGCGGTAGTCGAAGACTTCGACGATCGCCTGCCGCGGCTCGATGACGCGGAGGAAGACGACCGCGTTGACCTTCAGAGTGACGTTGTCGCGCGTGATGATGTCCTGCGGCGGGACTTCGAATGCCTCCTGGCGCAGGGAGACGCGCACCATGCGGTCGACGGGAGCGAAGACGAGGAAGATGCCGGGCCCTTTCGCCTCCGGGAGCAGGCGCCCGAGGCGGAAGATGACCGCGCGTTCGTACTCGGGGAGGATTTTGATCGACGTGAGGATGTAGAGGCCGAGGATGATGATCGCGATGAGCGCGATGCCGGACGGCATGATGGGACCTCCTTAGGGTCGGGCGAAATTGTACTGCCCGCCAGACATACTGGAATTCGCGCTCAGCCGCCGTAGGCGGCGCCAGATCCGTAGCCCCCGCCTTCAGGCCGGGGGAAAGGCCGTTACCAGGTGCGAGCCCGCGTCGTGTGCGCTAACAACCCCCGCCTGAAGGCGGGGGCTGGGGATCCGGCGCCGCCTACGGCGGCTTGAAAGTTCACGGACTCAGCCGGAAATTCGAGTTATTCGGACTTGTTCTGATGCGCGACAACAGACTAGCGGTCGCACGAGAAAGGCAAACCTCCGGTGACGGGGGGACGCAAAGCTCAGGATCTTCGTCGTTGAAGACAGCCGAGCTACCGAACGTGATCAGGACCGCCAAACCAGGAGGCCCTGATGCGTTTGTCGAAGGTTGCGGTCGTGATGTTGTCGTTCGCGCTGTTCGCTGCCGAGGGAAAAGCGGCGACGTACTACGTCTCCACCAGCGGTAACGACGCCAACAACGGCGCGCTGAGCACCCCCTTCCAAACCATCAGCCACGCCGCCGCGGTGGCGCAGGCCGGCGACACGGTCTACGTCCGTGCCGGCGTCTACAACAACCTCGTCCGCATCTCGTCAAAAGGCACTTCGGCCGCGCACGTTCACATCACCGCTTATCCGGGCGAGCTCCCGGTGATCGACGGAACGGGCACGGCGGCGAGCACGGATCTCGTCGTCTTCTCGAACGCGCAGTACGTCGACTTTTCCGGCTTCGAAGTCCGCAACTCGACGCACATCGGCATCTGCGTCTACCCCGGCAGCTTCCTGACGATCAGCGGCAACAACGTCCACGGCTCGGTGCGCAACGGCATCTGGGCCGGCTACAGCGCGTTCGGCTCGACGAGCGACATCACGATCAGCGGCAACAGCGTCTGGAACAACGTCCTCGAGAACCAGAACCGCACGATGAGCGGCGGTTGGGGGCAGGCGATCGGGACGCAGTACGCGAACCGCGTGACGATCACCGGAAACAAGTCCTACCAGAACTACGGCGAGGGCATCGCCTACACGCTCTCCGACGGCGGCACGATCAAGAACAACACGGTCTACGACAACTACAGCGTCGAGATCTATCTCGACAACGCGCAGACGACGACCGTCGACAGCAACCTCGCGTACAGCACGGGGAACTCGGCCTACTACCGCAGCGGCTATGCGGCGTCGGGGATCGGGACGGCGAACGAGAGCTACGGCACGTCGAACCCGCTGAACACGCTCACGATCGTCAACAACATCGTGCTGAACTCGAAGTACGGCTTCTACTACAGCAACGAGGCGAACGGCGGCGGCCTGCAGAACGTGACGGTCGCGAACAACACGTTCTACAAGGGCGCGGTCGATCTTCTGTGGATCGCGAGCGCGGCGCACAACAATAGCTTCGTCGAGAACAACGTCTTCGATCAGGTCGGCAACACGATGACGAACGTCGCCGGCTCGGGCGTGACGTACCGGAACAACGACTGGTACGGCGGCACGGCGGGGACGGCGGCGGGAGCGGGCGACGTGCTCGCCAATCCGATGTTCGCGAACGAAGGGGGCCTCACGGCGGCCGACTACAAGCTAACGCTCGGATCGCCTGCCGTCGCGGCGGGGCTCACGCTCTCGAACGTGACGCTCGACTATTTCGGCGCGCCGCGCGCGGTCGCCTACGACCTCGGCGCGCACCAGCTCGGCTCCTCGAATCTCGACACCACGGCGCCGAGCGTTCCTGCGTCGCTGACCGCGACCGCGACGTCGAGCAGCGTCATGAACCTGGCGTGGATCGCATCGACCGACAATCTCGGCGTCACCGGCTATCAGGTGTTCCGCAACGGGACGCTGCTCGGCACCACCGCATCGCTGACCTATGGCGAC
>DASYSN010000349.1:0-2292 GCA_036003305.1 Thermoanaerobaculia bacterium | reverse complement strand
GCGCTCGACAAGGGCTCGCGCGACATGAGGACGTCCCATCGCCCCGCCGGCCGCGAGCTGTTCGACGCGCTCGGACGAAATGTCGTATCCGAGGGCGCGGAGCTTCGCGACGATTTCCTGGCCGCGGCGTTGGCGCACTTCGCGGAAGCGGCGCAGGCGTTCGTCGATCCGCTCGTCGAACGTGTTGAACGCGTACGCGAGGATGTGGATGTCGGCGCCGTCGTAGCCGCAGGAGAGCTCCGTCGCCGGGATGAGCGTGACGTTGCGCTCGTCGGCGTAGCGCTTCACCTCGAAGTAGGCGGCGATGTTGTCGTGGTCGCTGATGGCGACGATGTCGAGGCCGCGCTCCCGCGCGAGGTCGATCACCTCGCGCGGCGAGCGCGTTCCGTCGGAGTGGTACGTGTGAAGATGAAGGTCGGCGAAGCGCGTCAAATCGCCTTGGCTGCCTTCTTCAGCTTCTTCGAGCCGGCCATGAGCGCGCCCTTCGCGGCGCTGCGCGCCGCCTTCTTCGCGTCCTTGATCTTCGGCTCGGCCGCCTTCGCGATCTTCTTCGCCTGCTTCGCGACCGCCTTCTTGGCGTCCTTGATCTTCGGCTTGGCCGCCTTCGCGATCTTCTTCGCCTGCTTCTGCACCGCTTCGATCACCGGCTCGGCCGCATCCGCCGCCTTGTCCACCAGATTAGCCGCCGCCTTCTTCACTTGCTTTGCCTTGAGGGCCATGGTGTGTCCTCCTTTTGCAGGGGCATTCTATGCCGTGCTCACGATCGGTCGAGATGACGGTAGGGACATGATGTTCCCGAGCCCCTCCTGAACATGAGCACCATCGCTTTTCACGTCGTCGATCTCTACCACAACGACAACGTCGACAGTTTCGCCACCGCCGCGGCGAACGGCACGTGGGGGATCATTCACAAGACGTCGACCGGCGGGACGGGGACGGATCCGGCGTACGCGGCGCGGCGGCCGCAGGCCGTCGGTGCGGGCTTGCTGTGGGGCGCGTATCACTGGGGGACGGCGCACACGCCGGTTTCGGATCAGGTGGACAACTTCCTGAACGTCGCGCAGCCGGACGCGAACACGCTGCTGGCACTCGACTATGAACAGACGCAGGGGAACCAGATGACGCTCGATCAGGCGCGCGAGTTCCTCACGCTGATCTACGAGCAGCTCGGTCGGCAGGCAGTCTTGTATAGCGGAGGTCTCATCAAGCAGCAACTCGGTAGCAAGGTCGATAAGTTCTTCGGCGCGCACCGGCTCTGGCTGGCGGAGTACGGAACGCTCACTCCGAAGGTCCAGGCGAGTTGGAAGAAGTACTGGCTCTGGCAGTACACCGACTCGACGACGGGCACGCAGCCGAGCAGCATGCCCGGCATCCCCGGCGACTCGAACGGCAATCTCGATTGCAACTCGTACCTCGGCACGCGCGAAGAGCTCGTGGCGGAGTGGGCGTCGTAGGGCGCTCATGCACCAGCCCCCTCATCCGCCTTCGGCACCTTCTCCCCCGCTATCGCGGGGGCGAAGGGTACTCGATTGAGGAGTCTCGCGAGGCCATCAATCGAGCGGCGGCGGAATCTCGCGAGACCCACTCGATCGAGCGCCCTTCTCCCCTCGTGAGAGGGGAGAAGGTGCCGAAGGCGGATGAGGGGTTCGCCAGGATGACGGGAAAATCTACACCGTCGGCTCTTCGACGACCGCCATTCCGCTGACGACATCCTCGCACCTTGCGCAGAGGTCGCCTTCGACGGCAACTTCTTCGCGGTACTGCCAGCAGCGGCCGCACTTCTTGCCGCGGGCGGGGGAGAGGGCGATGCCGATCTCGCCGAGGCCGCGGACTTCGGTGCGGGTGCCGGTGAAGGCGTCGAGGGGCTCGACGTCGATGTGCGAGACGATGAAGAGCTTCGCGAGATCGACGTCGAGTTTGCCGAGGAAGTCTTCGCGCGGGACGTTCATGTAGAGCGTGATGTCGGCTTCGAGCGACTGGCCGATCTGCTTCGCTTTGCGCGCGGGCTCGATGACGGCGTTCACCGCAGCGCGGAGATCGAGGATGCGGTCCCACGCCATCACCTCGGCGTCGGAGAGTGTCGGCGCGAGCGTCGGGAACTCGGTGAGGTGGACGGACGGCTCCTTCGCGCCCGGCATCGCCTCGTAGATTTCGTCGGCGGTGAAGGAGAGGATCGGCGCGAGGGTGCTGACGAGGCCGCGGAGGGTGTGGAACATCGCGGTCTGCGCGGAGCGGCGCGCGTACGACTTCGGCGCCTCGCAGTACATCGTGTCCTTCGAGAGGTCGACGTAT
>DASYSN010000348.1:0-10225 GCA_036003305.1 Thermoanaerobaculia bacterium | reverse complement strand
CTCTGCTTCTGCGAGACGTCACGGTTCACGTTGCCCGACGACGTCGATCCGATGCTGTCCTTGCTCATCTTGTCTCGATTGCGATTGTCCATATACAACCTCCCTTTCGTTTGGTTGTGCCCGGCTCACGCCGGACCAGACTAATAAATTGCAATCGAGACACCAACTTACCCACCAACTAATTGAGCAGCTTCACCTTAGCTCAAAGACGACCGTGATCGTGTAGCTCACTTCCTGCGTCCCCGATTCGACCGCGACCTCTTCGTTGGCGGCGGCGCGTCCGGGAGCCATCGCCATCGCCTGATAGACGACCGGCGGCCGCGACGGCTCGACTCCTTCACTGATCGTGAGGGCCCTCCCGACAGTGCGGCCCGCCGCCTGAGCGAGCGTCGTCGCCTTTGCTTTCGCGTCGGCGAAGGCGGCGCGCATCCCTTCGTCCCGGCCGCGCGCCGGATCGGAAACGAGGAACTGCAAGCCGGACGAGTTGTTCACGCCTGCATTCAGCGCGGCCTGCAGGAGCTTCCCGGCGTCGCCGACCTTGTCCCGCGTCACCGTGATGCTGTTGTTGACCTGGTAGCCGGTGATTCGCGGCAGCTTTCCCTGCTGATAATCCTGCTGCGGGTAGATCGTGAAGTTGGACGTGCGGATCTCCGCCGCCGTGGCGCCGGCCTTCTTCAGCGCGTCGATGACCGAGGCGACGCGATCGTTGTTCTCGCGCACGGCGTCGTCGACGGTCGTGCCGATCGTTTGCACGCCGACGTTGAACGAATAGCGGTCCGGTGTCAGCCGCGCCTTTCCGGTGCCCGTGACCGTGACGGTTTCGAGCGGAACAGGAGGCGTCTGCGCGAGCGCGGAAACGGCGCAGAACAGCGTGAGAAGAGAGAGAAATCTTTTCATCGTTACCCCTCGTTTGGTCAAGCCGAGTCTATGGCAGATCCCAACGACAAAGTCCCCGGTCAGCCCGGCGGACGCTACTACGTCGATACGCAATGCATCGACTGCGATCTCTGTCGCGAGACCGCTCCTGCGAATTTCAAGCGCAACGACGAGCAGGGCTTCTCCCACATCTACAAACAGCCGGAGACGCCGGACGAAGAGCTGCTCTGCAAGGACGCGATGGACAACTGCCCCGTGGAAGCGATCGGCAGCGATGGCTAGTGGGTCAAACGACTGCTAGTGCGTCTTCTTGTCGACGCTGACCTGCTCGTGCCAGTCGTCGGCGAGCAGCACCTCGATCAGCTCCTGCAACTCCTCCATGTGGAACGGCTTCGTCAGGGCGGCCGTCATGTTGTTGCCCTTCGTGATGGTCAGGATGTCTCCTTTTCCTGACGCGACCACGACCGGGGTCTGCTTGCCTTGCTGGAGGTACCAGGCGATCCACTCTTCGCCGCTCATGCCGGGGAGGTTGAGGTCGAGGAGGATGAGGCGGGTGTCGGGATTGCTCTGGAGAATGTTCATCGCCTCGACGGCGCCGCCGGCCGAGAGGACGTCGTAGCCTCTCTTCTGCAGGTACGTCTTGTAGAGCGCCAGCACCTCGGGATCGTCCTCGATCGCGAGAATTTTGTTGCTCCGGTCCGTCGAATGCGCTGCGGCCTGTGTCTCCATGTGCTCTCCTGTGGCAGCCTGATGCGATTTCCGTGCTAACTGCCGGATGTCGATAATCAGCGCGTGGGAGTCGCGTCGTGGGTCGTCTCGGGCATCGCTGCCTTTCTAATTGCGAGGATCGTTCCGTTTTCACGGCAAACGCACTGGAGGACGGAACTTGTCACCGCCATGCTTGCGGCGGTCGCCGCAGGCGTCGCCGCGACGATTCTCGACTTCGGCGGCTGGCGCGACCTCGAGTGGCGTAGCGCCGCCTTCGCGTTCTGCGTCGCGCTGGCGGTCACGGGAGTCGTCCGCCTGATCACGATGACGCGAGGAGACCGCTGATGCTTCGCGGCATCGTCACGATCCTCCTTCTCCTCCTCAACCTCGTTCTGTGGGGCACTCCGATCCTCCTCGGCGGGATCATCAAGTTCCTCATGCCCGGACGGAAGCGGGTGCCGATCGTCAACTTCCTGGTCAGCCTCGGCGAGAACTGGGTCGAGGGCAACAACCGCATCTTCGATCGCCTGCTCGACACGAAATGGGACATCAGCGGTGTCGAGACGGGCGGCTACGAAGGCCACTACCTCATCATCGCGAACCACATCTCGTGGGTCGACATCTTCGTGCTCTTCCGCGCGTTCCATCAACGCACCGCGCTCATCCGCTTCTTTCTCAAGCAGGAACTGATCTGGTTTCCGATTGCCGGCCAGGGCTGCTGGGCGCTCGACTTCCCGTTCATGAAGCGCTACACGCCGGAGTTCCTCGCGGCGCATCCGGAAAAGCGCGGCGAGGACCTGGCGACGACGCGCAGCGCGTGCCGCAAGTACCGCAAGGTGCCTGTGACGATCGCGAACTTTGTCGAAGGGACACGCTTCACGCGCGAAAAGCACGACGACCAGGACTCGCCGTACCGCCACCTCCTGCGTCCGCGGATCGGCGGCATCGGCTTCGTCCTCGCGTCGATGGGCGACCTGCTCGACGCCACGTTCGACGTCACCCTCGCCTATCCGCACGGCGAGGTCTCCTTCTGGCAGTTCGTGACCAATCGCGTCCCGCGAATCGTCCTTCGCGCGCGCCGCGTCGAGGTCCCGGCGGACTTCTACGACGAAGCGGTCACGCGGCCGGGACCGGTGCGTGACCGCTTCAAAGAATGGGTCGATCAGTTGTGGCGTGAGAAGGACTCCTTGATCGAAGGTATGGTTGACGAGCTCACTTCTGCGTGAAGCCCGCCGGGATCGAGACGTCGGCCGACGTCGCCGTCGCCGACGCTTTCAGGATCTCGTTGGTCGAGTCGAAAAGCGTCGAGTGCTGCGGGCCGTTATCGGCATCGCGCCGGCGCGCGTGCCTCATCAGCCCGCCGATCGCACCTCCGATGCCGCCGCCGCCCTCATCGCTGCTCGCCTGCTGTTCCGTCCCGGCGACCGTTTCGAACGTGAGGATCGTCCGGATCGGCGTGCCGTCGAAACTGGAGCGCTTGTCGGCGAACGCCTTCGCCGCCTTGGCGAACATCGGATTCGTCGCAATCAGCATCGCCATCTGCTGCATGTCGGCCGAGCCGAACTCCTTCCCGTACAGCTTCGCGAAGTAGCGCCGCTCGAAATCGCCGATCTCCTTCATCTCCTTGATCCGCGGCCCGATCCACATGTCGGCCTTGAAAACGCTGCCGCCGGCCTTCTCGATCGGCTTCCCCTTCTCATGCACCGTGATCGTCGTGACCACTTCGTGGGTGTCGTAGCCGTTGATCGCCTGCTTCTGGCCGGTGTCCTTCACGCTGATGTCGACCTCGTACTCCGGCCCTTGCGGCTTCTCTCCTCCGTTGTCCTGCCGCGCGGACCGCTTCTCCGCGCGCTCCTTCTGTTCCTCGAAGCGCCTGCGGATCTCGTCGAACGTCTCGACCGTATACGTCTTGCGGCCGAGGTCGAGCTTGTAGACCTTCTCGGCGTCGAGATCGACGATCTCGCTGCTGTCTTCGGTCATCCGCGCGCGGCGGTTCCCCTTGACGAACGTGTTGCTGGTGATCCCTTCGTGCGTCGCCCTGCCGCCGAAAGCATTGGCGATGCCGCCGATCATCCCGCCGATGTGCACCTGCGTCTTTTCCTGGACGTTTGCGTCGGCGAGACAGAGTGTTGCCGTGAATATGGTCGTGGCCGTCAGAATGAGAGTCTTGCGCATGACAAACGGATAGCGCGACAACGGAACTCTGTCAACTTGTGATCGTGGGATTGTGGTACCTTGTTACCAAAATGGACGAGCGGATCGAAGCCTTCGAAACAAACCGGATCACCAACCACGAGTTCCACCACGGCGACCACGTGCGAATGGCCTGGACCTACCTGCGGGAGTACGGCTTCCCCGCCGGCGCGCAGCGGTTCGTCGACGCGCTGCAGCGCTTCGCCGCAGCCAACGGAAAACCGCAGCTCTACCACGCGACCATCACCTGGGCCTACCTCGTGACGATCTTCGACCGCATGGAGCGCCACGAATCCGATTGGGAGACATTCGCCGCCGCCAACGCCGACCTCTTCACCTGGAAGCCCTCGATCATCGATGCGCTCTACGATCCCGAGACGATCGCCTCGGAGCACGCGAAGCGGGTGTTCGTACTTCCCAATCTGCCCCTCCCCCGCGTACGACCCTGAAGCAGGAATGCGGCAGAGGATCGCGGGCGCGGAGGGTGCGGCGGTAATCGGCGGGGCTGCGCTCACGGAGCTTGCGCTTCAGGTGGGCCCACTCGTACTCGAGCTGGCCGGCCGTGACCGTGAGGACGACCCGCCGGCGGGGGGCCGTGATTCGGGAGCGGTCGAAGGCGTAGCCTCGCCGGTCGGCCTCGTCGGCGATCGCGTGAAGGTACATCGCGATCGCCTCTCGCCGGGGCCTAAAGCGAATCAATTGAGGATGTTGCGTATAGCCGCGGGTCAATCCGCCAAGGACCGCCTGCGCCAGGAGACCTTCCCGCCAAACCGCGACCAGTCCTTTGACGTCTAGATACTGCGGATGGATCGACCAGAGCCTCAACGCGATCAGCATAGCGCCTGCCGGACACGAGAACTACGAACATCTTCGTTGACAAATTACGAAACCGTTCGTATCTTGGTGCGTATAGGTGAAAAGATGACCGACAAGACAGGCACCCCACGACCCACCGACGCCGAACTGGCGATCCTCAACGTTTTGTGGGAGCGCGGCGCGAGCACGGTCCGCGACGTTCACGACGCGCTCCTCAGCCAGGAGCACGGGACCGGCTACACCACGATTCTGAAGCTCTTACAGATCATGACCGAAAAGGGGCTCGTCGTTCGCGACGAGTCGCAGCGCGCCCACATTTATGAGGCGCGGTACAGCGAACAGAAGACGCAGCGCCAGCTCCTGACGGACCTGATGGAGCGTGCGTTCGGCGGCTCGCCCGCGAAGCTCGTGATGCAGGCGCTGTCGTCGAAGAAGGCGAATCCCGAGGAGCTCGAAGAAATCCGACAAGTGCTCGCGAAGCTGGAAGGAGAATCACGATGATCGGCAGCATCTTCAGCGGTCCCGTCGCCCAGTCGATCGGTTGGGCGTTGCTACACCTCGTCTGGCAGGGAGCGATCGTCGCGGCGATCCTCGCGGCGGCGCTGGCGCTGATGGCGCGGCGCACCGCGAACGCGCGTTACGCGATCTCGTGCGCCGCGCTGGCGCTGCTTCCGCTCCTCGCCGCCGTCACGGCGTGGCGCGCCTACGAAGAGCCGCCGCTGCCGCTTGAAGGCGGCAGCGCCGTCCTCCGCGCACAGACGCTTCCGCTCGACGTCGCGAAGGCGGCGGCGGTGCACGCGACGCGCGCCACGCTCCGCTCGTTCGGCGAGGTCGCGCACGACGCGCTGCCGAACGTCGTCCTGCTGTGGCTCGTCGGCGTGACGATCCTCTCGATCCGCCTCGTCGTGAGCTGGACGCGCATCAAGAAGATGGCGCGGAACGCCTCCCCCGCCACCGACGCGTGGCAGCGGACGCTCGCACGCCTCGCTGATGCGCTCGCATTGCGCCGCGGCGTCGCGATCCTCGAGTCGGCCGCCGTCGAGGTGCCGACCGTCATCGGATGGCTCAAGCCGCTGATCCTTCTTCCGATGAGCACGATCTCGGCGCTCAAGCCGGAAGAGATCGAGATGCTCCTCGCCCACGAGCTGGCGCACATCCGCCGCCACGACTTCTTCGTCAACCTGATGCAGACGGCGATCGAGACGCTGCTGTTCTACCACCCGGCCGCCTGGTGGATCTCGCACCGCATCCGCATCGAGCGCGAGCACTGCTGCGACGACATGGCCATCGAGACGTGCGGCAGCGCGCTTCGCTATGCACGCGCCCTCACCCACCTCGAAGAACTGCGCGCGCATCAGGCGGAACTGGCGCTCGCGGCCAACGGCGGATCGCTCCTCACCCGCATCCGCCGTCTGGTGACCTCGGACGACGACACCGCCAGCGACACCTCGCGCTGGGGCGCCGCCGCGGCGGTCCTCGCCGTCGTGATCGCCGTCCTCGCCATTCCGTCGATGCCGGCGCTCGCGAAGCGCAACGCGGAACAGCTTCCCACGAACCCGCCGAAGGCGGTCGCCGCCAAGCCGTCGACGACCAGTATCACCGTGGAGAGTAAGTCGGTCACATGCGACAAAGACCACGACACTGACGTCGATAACGACGACGTCAATGTGGACGTCGAGACCCCGGAGCCGCCGGATCCACCGGAAGCGCCGGAAGCTCCGATGGCAATGGCAGCGGATATGGCGGGAGTACCCGCGCCGCCTGCACCGCCGGCAATCGTTACCGTATCGCCGCGAATCGCGATCGCGACTCCGCGCGTCCGCGTCACGCCGATGCCGGCGATCGCGCCGATGGCGATGGCATTCGCCGCGGATGCGGCCGACGGAGTCGTTGACGGTGTCATTGGCGGCGTCGAGGGTGGTGTGAAGGGCGGCGTCAAAGGTGGCGTTGGTGTTTGGAAGGTCCGCACGCGGCACATCGGCGCCGATGGAAAGCTCACCGTCGACGACCTGATCACGCTCCGGTCCGTCGGAGTCACTCCCGAATACATCAAGCAGATGCGGAGCACGGGCCTCGGCGATCTGTCGCTCGACGATATCGTCGCCATGCGCTCGCAAGGCGTCTCGCCCGAATACGTGTCGGAGATGCGCAACAGCGGCATCGAGATCAAGGGCGCCAAAGACATCATCACCCTCCGTTCGATGGGCGTAAATCCGTCGTACATCAAAGAGATGGCGGGCGCCGGTTACCACAACCTCAGCGCGCGCGAGCTGGTCGAGCTGCGCTCGATGAACGTCTCCCCCGCCTTCGTCAAGGCTCTCGCTGGCGCCGGGTACACGAACCTCTCGGTCCGCGACCTCGTCCGTCTCGCGATGAGCGGCGTCAACGCCGATTTCATCCGCGACATGTCGCAGTACAAGGAGAAGAAGTAATGAAACGCGTCGTCGTGGTCGCAGTCACTTTTCTACTCGCCGCCGCCCTGCACGCCGAGTCGCTGCGCGGCATGTGGACCGCCTCGACCTGGTCGGTGAAGGACATCGAGCGGATTCAGCTCAACATGAACCGCGAGCACAGCAACTGGGGTCAGGACTTCAAAATCTCCGCGTTCGAGGGTCTCTCGCGCGCGCAGATCACCTCGGCGTCCGACGTTCCGGTGAAGTTCGCGCTGCGCCGCGACGCCGGCACGATCTCGTTCGACGGCTCGTTCCGCGACGGCGAAGGCGCCGGCCACTTCACGTTCACGCCGAATGAGTCGTACCTCGGCACGCTCCGCTCGATGCACATCGCGCTCGACGACGACAGCGACCGCGGACGCACGGAAGGCGAAGAGCTGTATCGGCTGACGATGTTCGACGTGTCGCTCGACTTCATCCGCCAGATGCACGACCTCGGATACAACGCCGGCGTCCGCGATCTCGTCCGGTTCCGCATTCACGGCGTGAACCCGGAGATGGTGCGCGAGCTCCGGACGCTCGGCCTCGATCATGTGCCTGCCGAGGATCTGGTCCGGATGCGCATCCACGGCGCGACTCCTGACTTCATCCGTGCGATGGCCGATTCCGGCTACCGCAACCTCACCGTCGAGGAGCTCGTTCGCTTTCGGATTCACGGTGTCACACCGGAGTTCGTCCACGAGATCGCCTCCCTCGGTTATCGCGAAGTCCTGGGCGAAGAGCTGGTGCGGATGCGCATTCACGGCGTCACGCCCGAGTTCATCCGCGACGTCGAAGGCGCCGGATACCGGAACGTCCCCGTCGAGAAGCTGATCCAGATGAAGATCCACGGCATCGACGGGGCATATTTGAAGGCGATGTCGAAGTAACTCCCCACGTTCTCGCCCTGGAGCGGCGGACGCCGCGTCCGCCGGGCGCGCTCGGCGGACGAGGCGTCCGCCGCTCCTAGTGAGTCGGGGTTACTTCACACTGACGTCCGCGATGTGACGGATGTCGCCGCCGCCCTCGACGAGGCGGAAGGGAACGATCTCGATCGAGGGCTGGCGTTGGCCATCGTCACGAATGATCACCACGATCCCGCGGCTGATCCCCATCGGACCCGCGGCGAAGTAGCGGACGCCGACGTGATAGACGCCGTGCTCGATCTTCTCGCCGCGAATGACCTCGGGGCCGAGGCCCTGCGTGATGTCCTCGTACAACTCGATGCCCGACGGGTTCTGTTTGTGGCCGTAGTAGCACTCGGCGCCTGACGGGTCGATGAGATGAAGATCGACGTCATTCGCGTCGGTCTCCCACGCCAGCGTCACGCGCAGCGTGTCATGGCGCGAGAGGTCGACGGCGTACTCACGCGCCCGCGCCTGAATCTCGTCGCGCCGCGACGGCTCCTTCGCCATCCAGGCGCGATAGACGTAGCCGAGCTCCTCGTGCATTACGCGTTGCACGTTGCCGTACCAGTTCGGGAACTGTTGGTGCGTCGCCGACTCCAGCACGCGCGCCGCCTCTTCCACGCGACCGTCGAGCCACAACATCAGCGCGAGGTGGCGATATCCGTTCGCGCGGTCGGGGCGCAGCTCGAGCGCGCGCCGCAGCGGCGCCTCGGCGAGCGATGCGCGGTGCGCACGGACGAGCAGCATGGCGGCGCGCTGAAGGAGCTCCGTCTTCCCCGGCGCGATCTCGATGAGCGACGCGTCCGCACGCGCCGCTTCGCTCTCGTTGCCGAGGTGCTCGTCGGACTGGCCGAGAATTTCGTATACCTGCGGGTTCTCGGGGTCGTACTCCTGCCATGCGATCGCCAGCCGGCGCAATGCGCTCCACTCCTCGCGCGAGGCGAGCGCTTCGCTGAGCTGGTTGTACAGCTCGCGGTCTTGCGGACTCCGGCGGACCTGCTCCTCGAGATCGGCGATCCGCTCTTTCGAAGGACGCGCGGCCGTCGACCAGTCGGCGTCGGACCGTCGCTCTTCGCGTTGGCGCATGGCGACCGATGGAGCTGCGTGAGACGTAACCGTAAGCGCCTCCGTAGCCGCCGCCGGCCGCGGCGACGCCGGAGCGGGGGCCGGCTCGTTGACTGCCGTCCCGACGACTCCGCCCGCGACTCCGCCAATGACTCCTCCCGCCACTCCGCCGGCGACCTTCTGCTCGAGCATGGGCGCCGAGGCGGTGACGGTGATCCTCTCCGGCGCCTGAACGAAATCGGCCGCCGGCACCGGAATCGGAGCCGGCGCAGGCTGCGCCGGCATCTTTCCCACGAGGATCGGAGCGGGAGTGTTCGTACGGCGGTCAAGGCGTGCAATCCCGCCCGCGTCGATCGTCAGGATCGCCGCGAGCGAGCGCCGGTCGAGACCGAAGCGCCGGTAGTCCCATTCGTTCTCGAGAACGAGCATCGTAGTCCGCGGGATCACGACGCGTTGTTCGGTGCTGATCTTCACCTGCTCGGTCGCCAGCGCGTTTCGCACCGCCTCGGACGGCTCGGTTGCTTCGCGCATGGAGAGGTAGTCGAGGTACTCGCGGTAGGCCTCGCGCTCGAGCAGCGGCGAGAACGTCTGCGCGTCGAGCGAGGAGGTCGACGGCGCACGCATCCCGCCGAGTGTGATGCGCGGCTCGTTCGCGACGCGCACCTTCCCCGCCACGATCACTTCGTCGCCCGGCTGCACGTCGTCGACATGCTGCGGATAGACCCACTCGGCGCTGCTGTCGGCGATCTCGAACGACGCACCGGCCGGACGCTGAAGCGCGAGCGCCGCGTCGCGTGCCTTCTCGTCGAGCGACTCCGAGAACGGCACGCGCACGATGTGGCCGCGTCCGGCGACGATCGTTTTCGCAAGCGAGGCGTCCTCGCGCGAGCCGAGAATGAGCGCGTCGACGGAGGCGCCGCGCGGGATCGCGTTCGCGAGGTCCGTCAGCTCCTTCTTGTCGACCGTGCCGAGGGTCGGTACGAAGTCGCTGGCGATGACGATGACGCGATTCGGGTGCGCCCGCGCCTCGGTTGCGACGCGGCGCAGCAGCGCGCCGATGTCCGTGCCGCCGAGGAAGAGGCGATCTTTGAGAGCGCCGGGGCTGCTGACATTGGCGAACTCCTGGTCGAACGCGACGAGCTGGACCCGATCGGATTCCGGCAGCGACGCGATCACCTGCTCCAGCGCGCGAATGCGATGCGACTGCGACTCTGCCGCCGACGCCGA
>DASYSN010000347.1:0-3713 GCA_036003305.1 Thermoanaerobaculia bacterium | reverse complement strand
GTTGTCGCCGCCGAGGTGCGTGTCGCCGTTGGTCGACTTGACCTCGACCACGCCGTCGCCCACCTCGAGCACCGAGATGTCGAACGTACCGCCGCCGAAGTCATACACGGCGATGGTCTCGTTGCCTTTCTTGTCGAGGCCATACGCAAGCGCGGCGGCCGTCGGCTCGTTGACGAGACGCTCGACCTTGAGGCCGGCGATCTCGCCAGCGTCCTTCGTCGCCTGGCGCTGCGAGTCGTTGAAGTACGCTGGGACGGTGATGACCGCGCGGTCGACCTTCTCGCCGAGGTAGTCTTCCGCGGCCTGTTTGAGCTTCTGCAGAATCATCGCGGAGATCTCGGGCGGCGAGTACAGCTTGCCGTTGACCTCGACGCGGGCGTCGCCGTTCGAGGCGCGCGTCACCTTGTACGGCACCATCTTCATCTCTTCGTTCACTTCGTCGTACTTCCGACCCATGAACCGCTTGATCGAGAAGATGGTGTTCTCAGGATTCGTGATCGCCTGACGTTTGGCGACCTGACCGACAAGGCGCTCGCCATTTTTCGCGAAGCCGACCACCGACGGCGTGATGCGGCTCCCCTCGGCGTTGACGATAACCTTCGGCTCGCTACCTTCCATCACTGCGACGACAGAGTTGGTCGTGCCGAGGTCAATGCCGATAATCTTGGCCATATTTGCTTCTCCTTCTGACAGTTGGGAGCATGTGAGCGCCCCGTTGTCAACTTGCTACGCTCATTCAAACCTGAGTCTACCATTGTTAATTCCGCGCGCAAGTAGGTGCAAACAGAGCGCCGGTGTTGCCACCGTGCTCGTCAGATCGCGCGTACCAAAGCGACTACGCGTTTGCGCAGGGGACCCATGAGCGGGAGCGAGGAAAGCTGGATGAGCCGAACGACCAACTCCAGGGTTCCGTCAGTGAGCAGCTTCGTCTTCTTCTGATTGGGAGAGTCGTCGAATAGCCAGTAAAGAATGAGAGCCATCTGGTACATCCAGAGGAGCGCGGGCAAATCGGCCCTCAGATCTTTCGGAACGTTCGTCGACGACTCGTCGATCGCCAGGCGGAAGAACTCGATGCTCTCGCCGCGCATCGGTTCGGTTTCCTTCCCGAACGGCGAGAGCCGGTGCTTCGGGTCGATGCCGATCCGCACCAGCGCGATTAGCAGCTTGCGGTGTTCCTCGAACTGCTCGAACTTCTGATCGATCACCGCGCGCAACCTCTTCTTCAGATCGCGCGACCGCCCGATCAGCTCCGGCACGACGTCGCGCGCTTCGTCGGCCGCGCGCGCATAAAACGCCATCACGAGATCTTCCTTGGAGCGGAAGTAGTAGTACGCGGCCCCCGTCGCGACATCCGCTTTTTCCGCGATGTCGCGCATGGTGGTGTCGTCGAATCCCCTCTCCTGAAAGAGGGCGAGCGCGGCATCGAGGATGCGCTCGCGCGTCTCTTCAGCCTTCGGCGTCGTACCGCGTGCGATCACCATTCCGCTCGCGAATCATGACAGAGGTCGCGCACCGCTTCGGTCCATCGCGGAAAGGCGAACGAGAAACCTTTCTCGAGCAGCCGTCCCGGCACGACTCTGCGGCTCTTGAGAACGAGCTCCGTCTCCGTCCGCATCAGCCACGCGCCCATTTCCAACGTCCACTTCGGGAGAGGAATCGCGAAGGGTGCGCCGCAAGCATTCCGCAGCTCGTGCATGAACTCGTCGTTGGACAATGGATTCGGGGCGACGACGTTTACCGCCCCGGAGACGTCCTCGCTATCGATGAGCCACAACATCGCGCGAACGAAGTCGCGGTGGTGGATCCACGACACGTACTGCCGGCCATCGCCCGCCCTTCCGCCGAGGCCGACGCGGGCGAGCCGCCGCAGCACGTCAAAGGCGCCGCCGCGATGACGCGACATGACGACGGCGCCTCGAACCTTCACGCGCCGGGTCAGCTGCGTTGCCGCCTCGTCGACCTCTCGTTCCCAGGCGCGAGCGACATCGGTGCTGAACCGCCACACGTCCGGGACTCCCGGTTCGTCCCCTCCGATCCTGCCGGTCGCTTCGTCATTCGCGGCGTCATAGCGATGGGCATAAATGGTGGCCGTACTCGCCTGCAGCCATAACCGAGGCGGATGCGAGGCGGCGTGAATCGCGCGGCCGACCCAGCGTGCCGACTCCACTCGCGACGCGAGGATCTCGCGCCGGTTCGCCTCGCCGTAGCGGCAGTCGACGCTTCGTCCGGCGAGGTTGATCACAACGTCCGCTCCGTCGATCTCCGCCGGGTCCCATTTCACGACCCGCCACAGGTCGAGAGCCGGCCTGCGGCTGAGCACGACCACTTGGTCGCCGCGCTCGTGAAGCGCCCGCGCCAGAAGCGTCCCGAGATGCCCCGAACCGCCTGGTATCACGACGCGCATGGTCATTTTCTGCCTCCGCTCTGATCGTTTTGAACGCGTTCAATTTCAATGTAGGCCCGGCGCACCGCGGCGTCAAGGGCGTTTTTGAACATGTTCAGATGGGCGGCAGAAATGAAAAAGGGCGGGCCGAAGCCCGCCCCTGCAGAACCAACGTGTTCGCTACTGGAACTTCGGCGTGATCCCCATCTCCTGCAACAAGTTATGGGCGTGGTCGACGCGGTCCATCACCCAGAGCATGTAGGTCGCGTCGACGTGAATGGAGCGCGTGTTCGCGTCCGGCAGGTAGTCCGAGCCGAGCGACTCGAATGTGCCGTCGAAGAGCAGGCCGCACAGCTCGCCCTTGGCATTGAGAGTCGGCGATCCGGAGTTGCCGCCGGTCGTGTCGACGTCGGAGAGGAAGTCGACCGCGACGGCGCCGAGCTGCGGATCGGCGTACGGGCCGAAATCCTTCGCCTTGATAGCGGCGAGCAGGTTCTTCGGCGAGTCGAACTCGCCACTGCCGGTGTCCTTCGCCAGCACGCCCATGACCGTCGTCTGCGGCGTGTAAACGACCGCGTCCTTCGGCGAGTAGCCGAGGACGTTGCCGAACGTGATGCGGAGCGTGGAATTCGCGTCGGGGTAGAGCTTGCCGCCGCTCATCTCGCGGAGCGCGTTGAAGTAGAGCGGGCGGACGCGCGAGAGCGCGCCGGTGCGCGCGTCGTCGCGCTTCTCGTTCTCCATCTGCAGCGGCATCAGCTTCGCGGCGAGGTTGATCATCGAGTCGTTGCGCGCGTCGAGCTGCTGCGTCGTCTCGTTGTACATCTCCTTGCGCACGGCGAGGTCGTTCACCTTCGTGCCGGCGTAGAGCTGGTCGAGGAACTTGTCGACGTCCGTCCCCGCGAGCGCCTGGTCGATCGCAGCGATCCGCTGGCTCGCCGGCAGCTTCTGCGACTCGAGGAGGAAGTACTTGAGGCCGGCGCGATCGCTCGGAATGTCGATCTCGTTCTGCACGCGGCTGGATCCGTTCATCAGGAACGGCACGTCGCGCTCCTGGAAGCCCTGGTTGCGCTCGAGGTCCGGCTTCGTCTTCTCGATCGAATAGCGGTAGATCGTCCGCGCCTGCGAGAGGATCGGCGAGCTGCGGAAGATCCAGCTCAGCACCGTGTCGCGCTGGATCGTCGCCGTCTCTTCGTCGTCGATCTTGCGGATCGTGTCGAGCACGCCGGCGTACTGCGGATGCGACGACGCGTACTGCGCCAGCGCCGCCTCGCGCTCGTGCGCGTGCGCCTGGATGCGGCCCGTCTGCATCGCGTTGCCCACGCCGGTGAAG
>DASYSN010000346.1:0-2373 GCA_036003305.1 Thermoanaerobaculia bacterium | reverse complement strand
CACTGGGGCTACGCGGCGGCGAAGGGGCATGAGGGGCCGCTGGCCAACTTCCTCACGCCATCGGCGGGCGATCCGAACACCTGGACGCCCGAATACAAAACGTTCCTCGTGAACATCGAGAAGGCTTGAGGAGGCGGCCATGACGATCCAGCCGCTCGAAATCCAGCACGCCTCCGCCTCGCTCTTCGGCGCGTCGACCGGCATCCGCAAGGCGCCGCTCGTCTCGAAATACATCGACACCACCACGTGCATCGGCTGCAAGGCCTGCGAAGCGGCCTGCCAGGAATGGAACGACCTGCGAACGGTCGCCACGCAGCAGACCGGCACCTACCAGACCATGCCGGAGCTCGATGCCGAGTTCTGGAACCTCATCCGATTCAACGAGCGCGAGTCGAGCGATGGTGGCCCGATGTGGCTCATGCGCAAAGACCAGTGCATGCACTGCGCGGAGCCGGGCTGCCTCGCCGCCTGTCCCGCGCCCGGCGCGATCGTGCAGTACGCGAACGGCATCGTCGACGTCGACGCCACCAAGTGCATCGGCTGCGGCTACTGCGCGACCGGCTGCCCGTTCGACGTCCCGAAGTTTCACAAGACGACCGGCAAGATGGCGAAGTGCACGCTCTGCGTCGATCGCGTCGAAGTCGGCCTCGAGCCGGCGTGCATCAAGGCCTGTCCGACCGGCTGCCTGCAGTTCGGTACGAAGGACAACATCGTCGCCATGGCGAAGGGTCGCGTCGCGCAGCTCAAGGCGAACGGCTTCGAAGACGCGATGGTGTACGACCCGCCCGGCGTCAACGGCACCGGCGTCGTCACGGTCCTCGGACACGGACATCCGGAGTGGTACGGCCTTCCGGTCGATCCGCACGTGCCATGGGGCGTGCGTCTCTGGAAGCAGGTCGTCCGTCCGATCGGCGCGCTGATGGCCTTCGTCACCGTCCTCGGCGTGTTCGTGCACTACGGACGTTTCGGCCCGAAGGAACCGCCCGAGACTCGCAACGACGATCAGGCGGCATGAGGAGGCGATGATGAGCAGCGTTACGCATGGTCAGCAAATCGAAGCGCCCGTCCTCGCCGCCCGCCACCGCGACAGCATCGTCGTCGGCAACGAGGTCGTCCGGCACAAACTCTCCACGCGGCTGATTCACTGGTCGGTGGCGATCACGTTCTTCCTCTGCGTGATCACCGGCATGCCGATCTGGATTCCGATCTTCGGCTGGATGGCGAGTCTCGTCGGCGGCCTCGAGGTCGCGCGCCTCATTCACCCGTACACCGGCGTCCTCTTCTTCATCGCCTCGCTCTTCCAGTACTTCCACTGGCTGCCCGACATGCACTTCGAGAAAGACCAGAAGGGATGGTTCGGACCGAAGCTCCTCGCGTACATGCGTTGGGAGCAGGGGCCGGCGACCGAGGGAGGCAAGTACAACGGCGGCCAGAAGTTCTTCTTCTACATGGTCAACCTCGCGGCCCTCGGCCTGCTGCTGAGCGGCATTCCGATGTGGTTCCCGCTCGGCTTCCCCCCGTGGCTGCGCGAGGTCTGCTACATCGTGCACGACGTCACGTTCATCCTCTTCTTCTGCTCGATCGTCGGCCACATCTATCTCGGCACCGCCGCGGAGCCGGGGACGTTCCGAGCGATGACGCGCGGCACTGTCACCCATCGCTGGGCGCGGTTCCACCATCCGCAGTGGTTCCGCGACGTGACAGGGGAGGAGGAGGCGCCTCGGAATTGATCGATCTCTTCGAGCAGCGCAGCGCGCGCGCCGCGCTGCTCGCCCCCCAATCGAAAGCCGCGAACGAGCCGCTGCTCTTCGCGGCTCGTTTGTCTGACGCGCAGCAGCACGTCGCCGGCGCGCTTCGCCAGCTCGAAGGCCGTCTCGCCACGGACGTCGCGTCTCTGCGCGAAGCTTCGAAGCCGATCCTGCGCATCGCCGCCGAGCACGGCCCGGAGCTGCTCGCGATCGAAGCCGACAGACGGCTGCACGACGAGACGTCGGTCGCCGAGGGGAGGCTGATCACGTACTGGAACGGCGACTCAACTGCGAGGGAGGACTACCTCTCGCGCGCCATCCTGCAGCCGTATGCCGCGGTCCTTCGCGATCGGAACGTCACGCCCGACCGCGTGCACACGAAGGGTCACTGTCCCTTCTGCGGCGGCGCGGCGTGGATCAGCGTCCTCAAGCCCGCGTCCGATTCCGAGAGCGGATTCCGACACCTCGGCTGCGCTCTCTGCGGATTGGAGTGGACGTTCAATCGCATCAGCTGCCCGTCGTGCGGCGAAGAGGACCCGAACAAGCTGCCGGTCTTCCAGAGCGACGCGTACGCGAACGTCCGCATCGACACCTGCGAGACGTGCCGCCGCTACGTGAAGTCGAT
>DASYSN010000345.1:0-7618 GCA_036003305.1 Thermoanaerobaculia bacterium | reverse complement strand
GGCGCCGGTCGGGAGTGTCATGGTGCGCGTCAGCTTCTTGGTCGCGAGGTCCCAGACCAGGAGCGCGTTGCTGGTCAGTTCGAAAATGCGGCTGCTGCCGAGGACGAGACGGCGCGCCAACGAGGAGTTCGAGCCGGGGATGGTCGTCACGGAACGGCTCGTCGCATCGATCAGGCTGATGCCGCTGAACGTGAAGACGGCGGCCGTGTTGCCGGACATCGTGAGCGGCGTAGTCGACGAGCCGGCGACGGTGAGCGCGCTCGGGTCGCTCATGTCGCTCTTCGTGTAGAACGTGATCGTGGTCGTCCCGTCGCCCGGATCGTAGGTTGTGCCGATCAGCGTTCCGGCGTGCGCGATCGTCGTCGCCTTCGCATTCGCGATCTGCTGCGGTACCGGAGCAGCGGTGGTGAGGTCGACGCTCCAGACGCTGTTGTCGGAGAGGACGACGTAAGCCGTGCCGTTGATCGCCGTCGCGGAGATGACGGCGGCGCGAAGTGTGGCCGAGGTGATGAGGACCGGCGTGGCGGAGACGAGGGTCCAGTAGAAGACGGTTGCACCGGAGGCGGTGAGCAGGAAACCGTTCGCGCCGTCGTAGATCGTGTGCGTTCGGGCGTCCCACTGCCGCGCGGCGGTGAGATAGCCGTTGGTGCTCTTCACGTATTCGGCGAGGCCGCCGCCGCTGCGTGAGGCGTAGAGCTTTCCGTCGACCCAGAACGTCGATGTCATCGGCGTGTCGAGGTAGCTGCGGACGGGGAAGGGCGACGCCATCGACGACACATCGAACGTCAGCAGGCCGGAGTCGCCGGCGGCGACGTAGAGACGGCCGCCCGCGATGCGCATCGCGCCGACGCGGTTGATCGTGCCGCCGGTCGGGACGATGTCGGTGCCGAACAGCTCGACCGGCGTCGCGAGGTTGGTCCAGTCGGCGGCGCGGATGTGGCGGTCATTGCCCGCCGCGAAGACGACGTCGCCGCTGACGGTTGCGAGGGACAGCGTCCCTTTGCTGACGGTCGCCGCCTTGCTGCCGCTGACGAAGATGTCGGTCGAGATACCGTCGCTCGCATAAAGACGGGTCGACGTCGTCTCGACCGAGGTGACGCGCGGAAGAGAGGCGAGCGAGCCGGTGTGCTGCGGCGAATTCGGGACGCTGATGTTGAACACCTCGATCGAACTGTCGCCGTCGGCCGCGTAGAGCGTCGAGAGGGTCGTGTCGGTTGCCAGAGAGGTGACGTTCGCGCCGGTCGTCAGCAGCGGCACGAACGGGGCGCTGAGGTTGAAGAAATCGACCTGCCGGAGTCCGTTCGCCGTGGCGATGAAGGCGTGTTGCGACGGGGTGACGACGAGGTCGTTGACGGTCGCGCCGGCGTCGTAGGTGGCGGTGACGGAGAGCGTTTTCCCGCTCCGGTGGATGACGTAGACCGAGGAGCCGCTGCCGGCGTATGCGACGCCGTTCACCGCCCGGACGACGCGCGTGACGCCGGGGATGCCGATCGACGCCACGAGCGCCGGAGGATCGACGGTGCGGTCGAAGAGCTGCACGCCGTACGACGTGGCAACCCAGAGGTCATTGCCGTCGATCGCGAGATCGAGGTACGAGGCGCGGAACGGGCCGGAGTAGACGAGCGAGGAGTTGCACTGGGCGGCGAGAGGGGAGGCCGAGAGAAGAAGGACCGTGAGCACCACCACCGCACACCCGCGCATGCCGGCGATTGTACCGCCGGCCTCCTACTTCACGTTTGCGAAGAGGTCGAACTTGACGTCGACTTCGTTGGCAACCGAGAGCACGAGTTTCTGCGGCACGGTCACGTTGTAATCGGTCATCCGGATCGTGAACTTCGACGTGACGTGGGCGCGTTTCGGCGATTCGAGCGTCAGGTGAACGGGGACGACGATGCGGCGGGTGACGCCGTGGAGCGTCAGGTCGCCCGCGACTTTCAGATCGGCCGACTGGCCGGGCGCGACCGACGCGGCACCGGTGACGGCGGTCGATTTGAACGTCGCCGTCGGGTACTTCTTGGTCTCGAGATACGTGTCGCGCATGTCGTCGTCGCGCATCTTCATCCCGCTGTCGAGCGAGGCGGTGTCGACGGTCAGGTTGACCGAGGCCGCGGCGAGGTTCGCCGGATCGGCGTCGATCGTGCCGGAGACCTTTTTCGTGTCGGCGTCGATCTCTTCGATGGTGTCTTCGAGGTGGAACCCGACCCAGCTCTTGCCGTCGTTTCCGATCGAGAAGAGGGTGGCGGCAAGGGCGATGGCAGGAACGATCATGATCGATTGGATGCGAGTTTCAGCGCTTTCGTTACGTACGACGGGTGAGGGAAATCACGTATTTCCGACGGGTTGACCCATTCGTAACCGCGCTGTCGCCGCGCTCGCGCGGCGAAGACCTCGAACGTGATGCGCCGCGTGGTGATGGTGTGCTGGAAGGACCCGATGCTCCTCGGCGCCGTTACGGCCAGCGGCGCCTGCTCGAAAAGGTCTGTGGTGCCGTGCGGGAGATGCAGCATCGCAGTCAAAAGCGGCCCGCGTTCGCGGTGCATGAGGATGCGTCCCCGAGCGTCGGTGACGAGGTAGAGCGGGATCCGCAGCCGCTTCGCCGCCTGGCTCTCCCGCGGCGCCGGCAGCTCGTGAATCCGATCGGTCGCGAACGCCACGCAGTCGCGGCGCAGCGGGCACTCCATGCACTTCGAGTTGCGCGGGGTGCAAATCAAAGCGCCGAGCTCCATCAGCGCCTGGTTCATCATCCGCGGAGACCGGCAGACGCCCACCAGCGCCTCGGCGTGCCTCCACGGATCTTCTTCGCCTTCGAGCCGCGCCAGGACGCGTGCGACGTTCCCGTCCACGATCGGAGCCCGCTCGTCGAACGCGATCGACGCGATCGCGCCAGCGGTGTATCGCCCGATGCCGCGGATCGACATCAGCTCATCGACGTCCCTCGGCAGCTCTCCATCGAATCGCGAGACGATGTCGATCGCACCCTCCCGGAGCATCCGTGCGCGCCGGTAGTAGCCGAGGCCGGACCAGAGGGCGGTGACTTCATCGAGCGAAGCGGCCGCGAGCTTCCTCACATCAGGAAAGCGATCGATGAACCGGGCGAAGTAGCCGAGGACCACTTCCATCCGCGTCTGCTGCGCCATGACCTCGGAAACCCAGACGTGGTACGGCCGGTAGGTGGCGCGCCAGGGGAGGGGCCGCTGGTGTTTGCCGAACCAGCGTTCCAGGGACCGCGCGACGCGGTTGAGCCGGGCATTTGGCAAATCGCTTGTATTGTAGACTCACGCTTCCAAACGCCGAGGTGGATCCATGGAAGACCAGATGCAGTCGGTGCAGCAGGATACCGAGCAGGGCAAATACGTTTACTGCATCATCAAGACTGATCAGCCGCGCGAGTTCGGAACGATAGGCATCGGCGGTCGCGGCGACCGGGTCTACAGCGTGCAGTACGACGCGTTCGCGGCCGTCGTCTCGAATTGCCCCCTCATCGTGTTCGACCCGACGCGCGAGAACGCGCTGGCCCACGAGCACGTCAACGAAGTCGTCATGAAGGACTTCACCGTCCTTCCGATGAGCTTCGGCACGGTGTTCCGGACCGAGAACGACATCAAGGAGTTCCTCAAAGGGACGTACGAGGCGCTCAGCGACGTGCTCCAGAAGATGGAGGGGAAGATCGAGTTCGGTCTCAAGGTGAACTGGGACAAGGACCAGGTCATCAAGGAGATCGAATCCGAGAACGAAGAGATCCGGCGGCTGAAGGAAGAGATTCAGTCGAACACCTCGACCTCGACCTACTTCTCGCGCATGCAGCTCGGACGCGTGGTCGAGTCGGCGCTGCAGGCGAAGGCCGATGCGTACGTGGCGGAGATCTACGAGACGCTGCGCGACGCCGCGATCGCCTCGCGGTCGAACAAGCCGATCGGCGACAAGATGATCATGAACGCCGCGTTCCTCGTCGAGCGCGACAAGACGCGCACGTTCGACGACCAGATCACCGACATCGCGAAGAAGTACGAGAACAAGCTGTCGTTCCTCTACACGGGACCGTGGCCGCCGTACAACTTCGTGAACATCAGGTTGAAACTGGAGCGCGCTGAGAGGTAGTGCTTAGAGGATAGTGCTTAGTGCTTAGGAGAGACGTAAGCACTAACCTACTAAGCACTAAGCACCCGTATGTTTCTCCTCGACGACATCCTGATGCTGCCGCTGAAGCTTCCGGTGGCGGGCTTCAACTGGATCATGAAGCAGATCCAGACGATGGCGAACGAGGAGCTGCTCAACGATCAGCCGTGGAAGGAGCGTCTGATCGAGCTTCAGATGATGCTGGAGCTGGGCGAGATCAGCGAGAGCGACTACGCCGTGCAAGAGGCGCAGGTCTTCACCGCGCTTCGCGAGATCCGCGCGCGGCGTGAAGAGATGGCGCGTCAGATGGCTGCAGAGCGCGGCGAAGAGGAAGAGGGCGGGATCGGTATCTACACCGGATACGGCCGGTGAGCGCCTTACGCGACGCGCTCGACACGCTTCGCACACGCCGCATCGTCCTGTTCGGAGGAAAAGGGGGCGTCGGGAAGACGACGATGGCGGCGCTCGCCGCGCTGCGCTTTTCCGAGAGCCGCAAAGTCATCCTCTTCACGACGGATCCGGCGAGCAACCTCGCCGATCTCTTCGCGACCTACCAACCCCGTGACCTCGTCACCGAATCGCTCGACGCCGAGTCGCTCTACGCCCGCTTCCTCGAACACAACCTGCCCGGCTTCCTCGAGCTCGGCGACCGCGGGACGTACCTCGACCGCGAAGAGCTCCGGCGCTTTTTCGAGCTTTCGCTCCCCGGCGTCGACGAGTTGATGGCGTGGTCGCGCATTGGCGAGCTGGCGGAGGAGCATCCGGACGCGATGATCGTCGTCGATACGGCGCCGACCGGCCACACGCTTCGGATGCTCTCCTCCGGCGAGCACTTCGCGCAGCTCGCCCGCGCGCTCGACGCGATGCAGGAGAAGCACCGCAATATCGTCCGCCAGCTCACACGCCGCGACCCCCGCGACGCGATGGATGCGTTCATCGAGCGTTTCGAGGCCGACGCGCAACGCCACCGGGCGCTGTTGCGTGAAGGAGCGTTCATCCCGGTGGCGCTCTCGGAGCCGCTCGTCGTGGAGCAGACGAAACGGCTGATCGCCGAGGTCGAAGCCGACGTGCCGTTCGTGATTTTGAATCGCACCGCGGCGGACTGTGATTGCGTGCGATGCCGGGAGGGGGCGAAGCGGGACGCCGCGGCGCGACGGCAGTTTGCGAATGTCGCGGACGCGCCGCGTTCGTGCGTGCCGCTGGACTCGGTCGACGCTCTGAACGCGTTTTTGGCGGATGCACGCCCCTCACCCGGCCTTCGGCCACCCTCTCCCGGAGGGAGAGGGGTTAACAACCAACTCAGCCCCTCTCCCTCGGGGAGAGGGTGGCGCGAAGCGCCGGGTGAGGGGCGTGCATCCACGAAAATCGTGTTCTTTGCCGGCAAAGGAGGCGTCGGCAAGACGACGATGTCGGTCGCGCACGCGCTCCGGCTCGCGCACGAACACCCCGATCGGCGGTACGTCATCATCTCGGTCGATCCGGCGCACTCGCTGCGCGATGTGTTCGCGAGCCAGGCGCCGCCGCCGAACCTGCGCGTGGAGGCGGTTGACACGCGGGCGCGCTGGCGCGCGTTCCGCGACCAGCTCGGCGACGAGATCGAGCGCGCGGTGAACGCGATCACGCCGAGCGGCCTCACCGTCGCGTATGACACCGACGCGATGAAACACCTGATCGAGGTCGCTCCGCCGGGAGCCGATGAGCTCTTCGCCATCAGCCGTCTCGCCGATCTGACGGCCGACGCGTCGGTGGCCGAAACGATCGTCGACACCGCGCCGACCGGGCATTTTCTGCGCCTCCTCGACCTGCCGAAGACGGCGGGCGAGTGGGTGCGCGAGTTCATGCGCATCCTCCTCCGGTATCGCGAGCTCGTCCCCGCCGGAACGCTCGGCGAAGAGCTGCTCCGCGCGTCGCGCGCGCTGCATTCGCTCGAAGAGACGCTCCACTCCGATCGCGCGTCCGTGGTCGTGGTGACGCGGCCGGAGCGAATCGTCGTCGCCGAGACGCAACGGCTCATCGCGGAGCTGCGTCATCGGGATATCCGAGTATCCCGCGTCATCGCGAACTACGTGACGCCGCCGAGCGACTGCAAATGCGACCATTCGATGCGGACCTTCGAAGAGGAATCGCTCCGCTCCCTCGGCTCGGAGATTACGCGGATCGAACGCGATGATCCCTCGCTACCGCTCGGGATAAACTAAAAACCGTGGCCGTCCTCTACGTCTATGCGATCACGCGGGATGCGGTGACGCCGGAGTGCGAGGCAATCGATCAGTCTGGGCACTTCGCCGCGCTTCCGGCGGATGGCGTCTGCGCCGTCTATACGCCCGTGAGCGAGGGCGAGTTCTCGCAGGAGGTGATCGACCGCCGCGCCGGCGATCTCGAATGGCTCGGCGCGGTCGGCTACCGGCACCAGAACGTCATCGTGGAGTTGATGAAGTCGACGGCCGTCGTCCCTCTCCGCGCGTTCACGATGTTCAGCAGCGAGTCGACCTTGCGCGAGTACCTGATGCAGAACCGCGACGTGCTCGCGAAGCTGCTCGAGCGTCTCGACGGAAAACACGAATGGACGCTCCGCGTCGAGTTCGATCCGCAGCGGTGGAGCGAGGCGCTCACCGGCCGCGTCGACTCACTCCGCGCGCTGTCGGCCGAGATCGAATCGGCGAGCGCCGGGAAGGCGTTCCTCCTCCGCAAGAAGCTCGACGAAGAGCGGAAGCGCGCGTCGCGCGAGGCGGAGCAACAAGTGGTCGCCGACATCGAGCGCGAGGTCATCGGGAAACTCGCCTGCGACACGTTGGCCGAGTCGCGTCTGGAGCGCGACGGCGCGTTCCCGCAGATCAACGTGCTGATCGATCGCGATGAGGAGTCGCGCCTCCAGGAGCTTCACGTGTCGCTCAACGACCGTTATGCCGGCGATGGCGTAACGCTTGCGATGACCGGCCCCTGGCCGCCGTACACGTTCGCGCATGTCTGACGAAGAAGAGCTTTCGCTGCTCGAGACGCTCGATCACCTCCTCGATCGCGGCGTCGTGATTTCCGGCGAGGCGGTGATCTCGATCGGCGACGTCGATCTCCTTTACCTCGGCCTGAACATCGTGCTCGCGAACGTCGACGCGATCATCCGCACGTCGAACAAGCGATGAAGTCGCTCGTCGTCGGGATCCATCTCGAGCGCGACGACATTCACGTTGACGCATTGCACGTCGATGCCTTGCCGCTCGGCGACCTCTGGCTCAGTGGCCTCGCCATCGTTGACGGTCAACCGCTCGCGGATCGTGACCTCGTTCTCCGCGTCGCAAGAGTGCGAGGGGAGCTGCTCGACCGCGCGACGTTCATCGCCGTCCGCTATGGCGCGGTCGCCCCGCCGCTGCCGGCGATCCGGCCGGAGTGGCGCGACGTCCTCATCGCCAACCGCGGAAACGTGGAGATGACGTTGAAAGTCGCCGCCGCGTCGCCGAAGCCGCGCCCGCGCCGAGAGGATTTCACGTCAGGCGCGGCGTACCTG
>DASYSN010000344.1:0-4211 GCA_036003305.1 Thermoanaerobaculia bacterium | reverse complement strand
TGGCGCACGATGGCGAGACCGAGCCCGAGGCCGCCGTGCGCGCGTTTGGCGCCGCTGTCCGCCTGCCGGAAACGGTCGAAGACGAACGGGAGAAACGCGGGATCGATGCCGGGTCCGTCGTCGTGCACGGTGATGCGCGCGTGATGGTCGGCGCGTTCCACCGTCACGTCGATCTGGCCGTTGCGGTGGCCGAACTTGATCGCGTTCGAGATCAGGTTCCACATCACCTGCTGCAGGCGATCGGGGTCGCCGGCGACGAGGCCGTTCCAGCGCGAGGAGTCGACGTGGATCGCGATCTGCTTCGCCTCGCTTGCGGGACGGAGCGTCTCGATCGCCGCGTCGACGACGGCGCGGAGGTCGACCGGCTCGCGGTCGAGACGGAACTTGCCGAGGACGATGGAGGAGACGTCGAGAATGTCCTCGATGAGCTTCGCCTGTGCGCGCGTGGAACGCTCGATCGCATCGAGCGCCGTCTTGTGCGTTTCGGGATCGAAATGGCCGAGGTTGAGCATGCGCACCCAGCCGAGCGTCGCGGTCATCGGCGTTCGCAGCTCATGCGAGATCGTGGCGAGGAACTCATCCTTCGCGTTGCTGGCCTCGACCGCCGCCCGGTAGAGCTGCGCGTTGTCGATGGCGATCGCGGCACGGCGCGCGATCAGCTCGCCGATGCTCGCGTCGTTGTCGGTGTAGCGCCCCGGCTGCGCGGCGACGAACGTCAGCGCGCCGATGGTCTTGCCGCGCGCCACCATCGGCGCGACGAGCATCGAGCCGAAGCCGAGCTCGCGGATGAGCGCCGCGTGCTCGGGGCCGGAGCTTGCGCGCAGCAGGAACTGCTCGTCGAGCGCGTTGAGGATCGTCGGCTTCTGAAGGTTGATCGAGTCCGTCACCGGCCGCGGGAGATCGCGCCGCGGCGGGAACTCGGTCATCATCCGCTGCGCCAGCACGTCCTTTTGCGGGTCGCGGTGCGCCACCGCGACGCGGCGCGCCTGACCGTCGTCGTCGACGAAACTGACGGCGCACCAGTCGCCGAGGTACGTCACCGCGAGGCGCACGGCCGCCGTGATGGTCTCCTCGTAGTCGAGCGACGCCGAGAGGATGTCGCTCACCTCATTGAGCATGCGCATCGCCTCCTCGGCGCGCCTGCTCGCTTCGACGTCGAGCGTCAGTTGTTCCGTCGTCGCCCGTTCATCCCGCAACTCGTCTTCGCGGCGTTTCGACAGCGCGGCGGTCAGAGCGACCCCGAGCGCGGCGAAGACGAGCGTCTGTACGAATGCTTCCGTCCGAGTGTGGAAGCCTCCATATCGGATCAGGAAAGAGCTCGACAGTGCGATCGCGACCAGCGACGGGCCGAGGCCGCAGAAGATGGCGCTCGCGAAGACGGCGCAGAAGAAGAGGAAAAACGGCCGGTTGCCGAAGACAGCCGTGAACGAGTACTGCGCGAACGCGGCGGCGGCGAAGAGAAGAACCGCCAGGGTGTAGCGGACAAAGGGGCGCATCGGGCTGTGGCTCGTGCAGTGTAGCAGCCGGTGAGGTGGGAGCAGGGAGCAGGGAGCAGGGAGCAGGGAGATGGGAGATGGGAGGCGGGAGCTGGGAGATGGGAGACGGGAGAAGGGAGAAGGGAGAAGGCCTTCTCCAATCTCCCTTCTCCACCTCCCTTCTCCCACCTCCCCGCTCCGACTTGTTCACCGTTCCGCAACTAACCTCTTGCAACCCTTTATCGTCTGATACGAAAACGTTCGTAACGTGCGTGATGGAGGTTGTCGACGGTGAACTGTCGTGTTCCGCTGCTCATCGCCCTGGTGGTGTCTTGTGTCTCTGTATTTGCAGCCGACGATTCGCTCCCCAATATCCACATCACCCGCGCTTCCGGACCGATCGTCGTCGACGGAGATCTGAGCGACGCCGGCTGGCAGGGTGCCACGAAGTTCGCGCAGTGGTACGAGACGAACCCGGGCGACAACATCGAGCCGAAGGTCAAGCAGATCGGCTACGTCACGTATGACGACCACTTTCTCTACGTCGGGATCGACATGTGGGACCCCGATCCGTCGAAGATCAACTCGATCTACGGCGATCACGACGCGCTGAGCGGCAACACCGACGACTACGCCGGCATCCTGATCGACTCGCGCAACGACAAGAGGACCGGCTACCTGTTTCTCGTGAACGCGCACGGCATTCAGTACGACGCGTCGACCGACGACGCGAGCGGCGAGGACAACTCGCCCGACTACTTCTGGGACTCGGCGGCGAAGCGCAACGACCACGGCTGGGCGGTCGAGATGCGCATCCCGTTCTCGGCGATCCGCTATCACGGCTCGTCGCCGACCTTCGGCATTGCGCTCTATCGCAACCGCCCGCGCGACTACCGCTATCAGATATTCACGGTGAAGCTGCCGCGCGGCTCGAACTGCTTCGTCTGCTTCTGGGCCGCGGCGGACGGCTTCCAGGGTCTGCCTGCCGGCGGACACATGGTCGTCGCGCCGTACATCACGGCGCGGAGCAACGGCGAGGTGGCCGACACCGGGAACCACATCGTGCAGCCGCCGGTCGGCGTGAACGGGGGCGCCGACATCAAATGGATCCCGAACGCCGATACGGCGCTCGACGCGGCGATCAATCCCGACTTCTCGCAGGTCGAATCCGATACCGCCGCGATCTCGACGAATCAGCGCTTCGCCATCTTCTTTCCCGAGAAACGGCCGTTCTTCCTGGAGAACACCGACCTGTTCGCGACGCCGATCCAGGCGGTCTACACGCGAACGATCACCGAGCCGCGGTGGGGCGTCCGCTCGACCGGCAAGTACGGCCGCAACGCGTACACGGTGCTGATCGGCGACGATCGAGGCGGCGGCAGTGTGATCATCCCGTCGCCGTTCGGCTCGAGCTTCGCGAACCAGGACTTCGAGTCGCGCGTGCTGATCGCGCGCATTCGCCACGACTTCTGGAAGAACTCGTTCGCGAGCTTCCTGGTCACGACGCGCGACGATCAGGGCGGCGGCCACAATCGCGTCTTCGGTCCCGACATTCGTTTCAACGGGGAGCACAACACCGTCACGGGACAGATCCTCGTCAGCGACTCGCAAACGCCGAACAAGCCGGATCTCGCGGCCGAGTGGGACGGCCGCAAGATGCACTCGTACGCCGGCGACCTCTGGTGGCAGTGGAACTCGAAAAAGAACGACTTCTTCACCGAGGCGAAGTCGTACGGCGATCACTTCCGCGCCGACAACGGCTTCGTGCCGCAGGTCGGCTACCGCTCGAACTACGCCGAGTACGGCCACACGTTCTGGCCGGAGAAGCACTTCTTCTCCCGCATCCGCGTCTTCACGATGGGGCAGTACGACACGCTGCAGGACGGGTCGATGCTCTACCGCCTCGCGCCGTCGTTCGGGTTCGGCGCCGACGGCGGGCATCGCTCGTCCATGCGGTTCCGCTACGCGAACGATGAGGTGCGGAACATCAACCCGAGCAGCGGGATCGACACGCTGTTCAACCGCCATCAGCTTCTCTACAGCCTGCAAGTCGCCGTGAATCACGTGCTCACGTTCGTGACGGCCGACGGCTTCGTCGGCCAGGACGTCGACTACTCGAACAACCGCCTCGGGCGCGGCGCAAGCGTGAATCTGACGGCCAATCTCCGTCCCAGCGACCGCTTCACAATCGACCTCGTGCACCGGCAGTCGTGGCTGACGGAGCCGCTTTCGGTGGTCGATCCGGTCGAGCGGCAGCGCCGGCGCCTCTTCACCGCACAGGTCGAGCGCGCCCGCCTCTTCTACAGCTTCAACTCGCGCATGTTCCTCCGCGGCATCGTGCAGAACGAGAGGACCGCGCTCAATCACAGCCTCTATTCGCCGACGGTTGTCACCGGACGCAGCGGCGATTTCGCGACGCAGCTCCTCTTCGCCTACAAGATCAACTGGCAGACGCTGATGTACGTCGGTACGGGCGACTTACGCGAAACGAACAGCGAGGGGAACCTGGAGCCGAGCGCGCGTCAGTACTTTTTCAAGATCAGCTACGCGTTCCAGCGGTGAAAGTCCGGCATCCGGCATCCGGCAACCGATCCCTGCATCCGGCACCCGTTATCGGATGCCGGATGCCGGATGCCGGATGCCGAAAAGGACACGTTGCACGTCGTCGCTGAGCGGCCGGTCGTGGAAGACCGGCTCCGTGACGGCGCGGACGGCGAGGTAGGCGTCGCGCGTGCC
>DASYSN010000343.1:0-4516 GCA_036003305.1 Thermoanaerobaculia bacterium | reverse complement strand
TCGAGGATGGCACCGTGATGTGTGGAAGGGCCTTTCCATGTGCCTGTCTGCACCGTGCCGAGAAGGTTCGGTGCAATCAGGATCTCCGTCCACTCCGGCCCGAGATTGTGATTCGTCGGATTCGTCACGGCGGAGCGCATGAGCGTTGTTCGACTGATGTGGGGCAGAAGCGCGACGGTCGGCATCCAGACGAACGCCGTCAACGCCGCGGCCGCAATGAAGGCGGCTGCCGCGAGCCAGATCGCTTTCGCGGATCGCTTCCCGTTGAATGCGACGTAGGCAGCCGTGACCACCCAAACCCAGAACGCCGACTCAGGATGTCCGCCGAGGACTGACGTACCGAGGCCGATGGTCAGGAGCAGGAACGAGGCGGCGCGCGGGTACGCGAATACCTGTTGTGCGCCGGTTAGTGCGACCGGCAGCATCATCGTCGCGAGGCCGAGCGGAAACAGCAGCCACACGATGTGAAACGTGCAGAAGGTGTACGCGACCGCACCAAAGATTGCGGCCTCGATCGTGACCGGCAGCCCGCGCAGGAACGTGAACGTGAAAAATAGCAGCGTGAACAGGCGGAGGCAGACCGATAACGTGAACGCCTTCCCGATGTTCAACACGAAGATGCCGGCGAGCGTGAACGGATGAAAGATTGCCGTCTGTTGATTTGCGAGGAGGGGAGAGCCCGCCGCCGCATCGCGATTCCAGAGCGGCCACTCGCCGGAGAGGATCGCATCGCGCGCCACGCGCGTCCACGGCACAAGTTGCGTCGGAACGATTCCGGTGTTCGCCCTGACTTGCGGATGGTCTGCAGCCTTCCATGGATAGACGGCGGCCGTAAGACCGCCAGGTACCTCCACGCGGTTCGTGAAGAGTGTGGTCACTTGATAGATCAGGACGATCGCGAAGAAGAGCAGGGTAACGAACGTGGGAACGCGCTCGAACCAACGGTTCCACGCAAGAACGATCGTGCTCGCCAGTATGGGGAAGAGGACCAATGCCACGGCTCATAGAGTCTAATGGCGCCGTGAAGGCTCGGCTGGTCGTGCTTGCGCTCATCATGGGGGTTCTCACCAGTTGCCGCACCCTCTCTCCGCACTTCGAGATCAACTACGACACGCCGACCGATCCGAAGTTGCAGCATCGGCTCGAGGAGATCGACGCGAACGTGCGCGAGAAGTTTGCCATCCCGCCGGGGCTGACGGACGTGGGCGTTCTCGACCTCCACGATCATCGGCTGGCGATGATTCACCCGGACGAGATGGAGTACGCGGCGAGCGTTGCAAAGGTCGGCATCCTGCTGGCGTGGTTTCAGAAGCATCCGGAAGCGGCGACGCAGCTCGATCCGCAGACGCGGCACGAGCTCGGACTGATGATCAAGCTGTCGAGCAACGAGATGGCGACGAAGTTTTCGCGCCAGCTCGGCATCCCGCAGGTCCAGCAAGTGCTCAATGACTACGGCTTCTACGACGAAGATCACGGCGGCGGGATCTGGTTCGGCAAGCACTACGGCCCGAACAGCGACCGGATCCGCGATCCGATCGCGAATCAGGTGCACGGCGTCACCGTGCGGCAGTTGATCCGGTTCTACTACCTGCTCGATCAGCGCAAGCTCGTCTCTCCCGCTGCCTCGGAGAAGATGCGCGAGATCTTCCTCTCACCCGACATTCCTCACGACGAAAACAAATTCGTGCGCGGCCTGGCGGGAAGAGGGCTGACGATCCTTCGCAAGTCGGGCACCTACGACGAGTGGTTCCACGACAGCGCTCTGATCGAAGGGCCCAACCGCCGCTACATCCTCGTTGCCCTCACGCGCCACCCTTGTGGTGACCAGTACCTCGAGGAGCTCGCGCGCGAGGTGGACGACTACCTCAATCCAACGGTTCCCTTGGCCGCGTCGACGAGCTTGGCCGGGTCGTAGCCGACGCCGTCCTTGAAGACGATCGCGACGTTCTCGATGTCTTTGATGTTCGCCGACGGATCGCCTTTGACGACGTCGAGATCCGCCGCTTTGCCGGGCGCGATCGAGCCGATGACCGACTCCTCGCCGAGGAACTTCGCGCCGTTGAACGTCGCAATGCGGATCGCTTCCAGCGGTGTGAATCCCGCTTCGACGAGCAGCTCGACTTCGCGCTGATCGCCGTAGCCGGGGATGACGCCGCCGTACCCGGTCGGATCGAGTCCGGCGAGAAGCAGGCCGCCCGCGCTCGCGAAGTCGTGCTCGAACGCCATCTCCTTCGCGAAGAGATTCGGCCACGCCGAGTTCTTCGCGCCTGCCGTCCGCTCGCGCGTCGCGAGGTACTCCTGCCGCGCCTCGGGGAGCATCGCATCGAGCACGCGCGGATCGTTCGGCGCGCGGCCGGGAACGAAGGTCTCGAAGACCGGGAGGGTGGACGTGAGCGCGACGTGCTTCTCGACGAGGTGCCGGATCAGCCCCTGAATCTCGGGCCCCTTTTCGTCGAGCTTCACGAGCGCGTCGCGTGCGGGTGTCGTTGCGGGGCATTTGTCCGGCTCCTTGCCGAGAGTGAACTCCGTGTCGACGACGAGGCCGTGCTCCAGGTCATCGATGCCGAGGTCCGCCGCCTCGGTGAAGCCGACGCTGCAGAGGTGGCCGGTCACCGTGAGCTTGTGCGCATGCGCCGTGTCGATCGCCGCCTTCAGTTCGGCGCGCGTGATGAACATGTACGCCTTGAACGTCGTCGCCCCCTCGGATATCCAGTACTCGACCGTCCGCTTCGCATCCTCGGCGCTCGTGAGCTGGTGCATCTGCAGCGCGAACGTTCCCGGCCCTTCCAGGTACGGCCCGCTGATGTGCATCTTCGGCCCGACCGCGTTGCCTGCGTCGATGGCGTGCTTGATCTCGAGATCGGCGTACGGCTCGACGCTCCCGGTCGTCCGGATCGACGTCACGCCGCCGCCGAGATACAGCTTCGGAAAACTCGACGCGTGCTCCGGATACATCCCTTCCTTCGCCGCCGGATTCACGCGCGGAGCGGGGTAGTACATGTGATCGTGCATCCCGACGAGCCCCGGCAGCACCGAATGCCCCGTCAGGTCGATCACTTCGGCTCCCGCGGGCGTCGGTGCACTCGCCGGCTGGATCGCCTCGATCTTCCCGCCGCGAATGACGATCGTCTGATCGCTCTTTGCCGCGGCGCCCGTTCCGTCGATGACGCGAACATGCGTCAGCGCGATCACCGGCTGGTCGTACTTGATGAACGCCGCGACTTCTTTCGAAGGAGCGGCATAGGCGAGGACGCACAGCGAGCAGAGGAAGAGGGCGGCGGCGACTTTTCGCATGAGGGGAGGATACCCGTGTTACCGCCGTGAGAAGGCACTCGCGATCCCCGCGATCAGGAAGTACAGCGCCGTAAGAAAGAAGAGCGCGACGTTGATCGCCGACACGTGTTTACAGGCTTGCGCGATCTGGTCCGTCACTTCGCCGTTCAGCATCATCCAGAGGCAGACGTTCTCGCCGACGTCCGCCGCCGCACCGGCAAGGCCGGCGGCCAAGGCGAGTTTCGTCAACCCGCGTTCCGGCCAGAACGACCGGCTGGCGGCGATCCACATTGACGCGTAGACGATGATGAAGAACCAGTCGAGCATGAGGTTGTGGCTTGCAGCCGCCTTCCCCGTCCCGCCCCACTTCAGGAAGATCTTTTGGACAGCGTCGGCACTTCCAGCCTGTTTCAGGTCGCGATTGCTGGGCGACCCGGGATTGAAGTACGGCAACTGGAACAGCAGAAAAATGACCAGGGCGATCGCGAAAAAGATCGCGAACCATTGGCGCGGCGTCAACATTTGCTTTCTCCTGAGTGGACTCACTTAGGAGAGACGGCGAGGGGGTGAATCCCTACCTGACGAAGACGTGTACGATCTGCGCATCATGAAGACACCGCTGATTGCCGCTGCCTCTTTGCTGCTCGCTTCGGGACTCTTCGCACAGGATTGGGCCAAGCACGCCGTCGACGCCTCGCCGCGTCACCGCGAGTGGGTGAACGTCAAATCGGGCGACCACGTCGTCAGTGCGTTCGTGGTTTATCCAGAGGTGAAGAACAAGGCGGCGGCGATGGTCGTGATTCACGAGATCTTCGGGATGAGCGACTGGGTGCAGATGCTCGCCGACGAGGTCGCGGCCGAGGGGTACATCGCGATCGCGCCGGACCTTTTGTCGGGAATGGGACCGAACGGCGGCGGTACGAGTGCGTTCGCAGATGGAACCGCCGTCGGCAAGGCGATACGCGACCTGCCGCCGGACCGCATCACGGCGGACCTGAATGCAGTCGCCGATTACGTTTCGAAGCTGCCGGCGGCGAACGGGAAGGTGTCGGTGGCCGGATTCTGCTGGGGTGGAACGCAGTCGTTTCGATTCGCGACCAACCGTCCGTCGCTCACCGCGGCGTACGTTTTTTACGGTACCGGCCCGGAATCAGCCGATGCGATCGCCGCGATCAAAGCGCCCGTCTACGGCTTCTACGCCGGCAACGACGCGCGCGTCGGCGCGACCGTTCCCGCGACGCAG
>DASYSN010000342.1:0-3372 GCA_036003305.1 Thermoanaerobaculia bacterium | reverse complement strand
ATCGCTTAGCCGCGCCCACATCTGAGCCAGCTCCGGTCCGACGGCGCTCGTGGCTCTTCTTCACGTCCCTTCTGGGCGTCGTCAGTCGATCTGCGTCGTCTTCTCCCCTAACTCCCAGTTCATCTTCAGAGCAGGGGGTGGTGCCTACCGCGATAACGCGCGATCGAGCTCGTCGACCACATCGCTAACCACCCGCCCGCTCACCGGTTCATCAGCCGGCAGGGTGGCGGTCACGTCGCTAACCTTGCACGCCGTAACGGTCGAATGCGCGTCGGTGGTTCCGCGCGCACAAGCAGCGCCGCGGGTGGTGAGCACTCGGGCGGCGTAACGCGTCAGAGCGGCCGCGGTCACGGTGGCATTGGGGCCGACGCGGCGCGTCACGGGGTCGACTTGCAGGATGCCGAGGGCGATGGCGCGGACGATCTCCTCGCGTCCGGTCGCGTTCTCGACGTCGATCGCAATCGGCGGCGTGCCGAGGTTCTGGGCGAAACGGACTGCGGCCAGCTTCCAGTAGAGGAGCACCGCGAGATCGGCGCGCGTCGCGACCTCCGACTCGATCGCCTTGCGGAACTGCGGCGGCATGTTCTCCTCGTTCCACCGCTCCTTCAGCTCATTGAGCCGGTTCGCATACCGCGGATCGCGGTCGCGTTTCGAGAGCATTTCGTACCGCTGGATCGCCTGCTCGTACTGCCCGTGCCCGACTTCGATCTCCGCCAGCGCTTCCTGGACGTCGCTCTTGTTCGCCTCGGTGTTCACGAGCGGATCGAGCGTCGTGCGCGCCTCGTCCCAGTTCTTCTGCGCGAGGAGATTGCGCACGAGCTGCATCCGCAGATCGCGCGCGCCCGGATTGATCGTCAGCGCTTCGCGGAGGATCCGGTTCGCGTCGGGGCCGGTCGCCGCGCGCGCGTTCGCCGAGAGCTCCTCGAAGTAGCGCTCGCGAATGTCGGCATAGCGGTCTTTCACGATGTCGGGAACGGCGATCTGCGTCGCGAGCCCCGAGTAGATGTCGTACGCCCGCTTCAACTGGTTCTGCCGCGCCGCGATCTCGCCCGTATATACCTCGGCCGCGGTGTACGACGAGACCTTCGCCTGCGCCCGGTCGATCGCGAGCGCGGCACGGTCGAAGTGACCGTCACGGATGTCGATCGCCGCGAGGCCGAGCATCGCGGGGAGGTACTCCGGGTGCGCTTTGCGGATCTGATCGAAGACCATTCGCGCGCCGGCGTTGTCTCCCGCCTGGAACGCGCGCCAGCCGCTCTCGAACCGCGTCTCGACCTTCGGCGGCGCGGGCCGGTCGAATCCGATTCGCGGATCGACCAGGTAGCGGTCTTCGCCGCGCGTTTCGGGGATCGGCGGTGGTCCGGAGGACGGCGCGTTGGCGGTCGCGCAACGAAGCGCAGCGACGGCGAGCGCCGCCAGAAACAGGAGGTTCGTTCTCTTCAAGTCGTTTCCTCTATGAGCCGCATCGCAGCGGAGAATGCCTGTTCCCGATCAGTCGCGTCGAGCCAGTGCACATTCCGCTCCGAGCGGAGCCACGTCATCTGCCTCTTGGCGTACGCGCGCGTGCGGCGTTTGGTTTCCTCGATTGCTGCCTCTCGGGTCATCTCTCCGCCAATCACCCTCGCGGCCTCGCGGTAACCAATGGTGCCGAACGGCCGGGCGTCGCGCGGAAAGCGTTCGAGCAGACCAATCGTCTCGTCAATGAGATTACCGGGCAGGCCGGCAGCGTACATCGCCTCCACCCGCGCATTCAGCGCGGCGACGAGCCGGGGACGTTCGACGGTGAGAGCCAGCTTCAATGCTTTCAGTGCAGAGGTTTCGTCGCTCTCGCGTTCCCAGCTCGAGATCGGACGGCCGCTGCGGATCCAGACTTCGAGAGCCCGCTCGACACGATGCCGGTCGGCGGGGGCGATTTTTCTACCACTTTGCGGGTCGATTTTCGAGAGCCATCGATGGAGTCGCGCCGGACCGCGAGCCGTTCGTGCGATACGCCGGAGCCGGCCGCGCAGCTCTTCGTCGCGGCCGGGCATCTCGGGAAGGCCGCTGAGGAGCGCGCGGAGATAGAAGAACGTGCCGCCGACGAGGATCGGAACCTTGCCGCGCGCGACGATGTCGTCGCACGTCGACCGCGCGAGGCGGCCGTAATCGGCGGCGTTGAACTCGTCCGTCGCGTCGACGATGTCGAAGAGGTGGTGCGGCACGCGGGCGCGGACCTCGGCCGAGGGCTTGGCGCTGCCTATGTCGAATCCGCGGTAGATCTGGACCGAGTCGTAGTTGACGATCTCGCCGCCGATTGTTTCGGCGAGACGCAGTGCGAGGTCCGACTTGCCGACTCCTGTCGGGCCGGCGATGACGATCACCGGCGTTGGCGGCCCAGGTGCGTCCGGTCGTCTTCCTCGTGGAGGATCGTCCGCAGGTGCGCGCGGCAGTAGATCGCACCGGACGGAATCGGCGTCCGGCAGACCCTGCAGCGGTTCTTCGCGACCACTTTCGTTCCCTTCTCGAAGATCCGCAGGACGAAGCCGAGGGCGACGGCGGCAGCGCCGACGATCAGCGCCTTCTGCATCAGGTCCATCGAGACGATGTCGGAGATCGGCGAGTTCTCGTAGGTCTCGTGCACGACGTAGAGGGCCAGGACGATGATGATGATCCAGAGGCCGAGCCGCAGGAGGGTAGACGACATCGGACTTTCACTCTAGGCGCCCCCCGGAAACGTGTCAATTTGACGGCCCTCGATCGCGAGGGTGATGCTGCCGTCGCGGTCGGTGCGCCAGATGTGGACGCCGCGAAGTCTCAGCGTATCGATGACGGTGGGGTGGGGATGGCCGAACAGGTTGTGACGGCCGCAGGAAATCAGCGCGATCCGCGGCTTCGCGGCGTCGAGAAACGCGGCCGTGCTCGAGCTCCGGCTGCCGTGGTGGGCGACTTTGAGGATGTCGCAACGTTTGAGGCGGTCCACCAACGCGCTTTCGGCCTCGCGCTCGATGTCGCCGGTCAGCAGCAGGCGCCGCGACTGAAGCTGTACGCGCAAGACGAGCGAGGAGTTGTTCTCCGGCGAGCGCCGGAACGTCCTTTCCTGGGTAAACGCGGTGGCGTGGATCGGCCCCAGCGCCAGACGTTCGCCGTCGCGGACGATGTGGACCGGCGTCGAGGTGCGGATGCAGGCGTCGAGCATCCGCTGCGCGCAGTCATCGCGGAAGCGGCGCGGCGTGATCCAGACGTCGCCGACGTGCAGGTTCTCGATCACCGACGGGAGCCCGCCGCAGTGATCCGGATGCGCATGCGACAGCGCGACGACGTCGATCCGATGGATTCCGCGGTCGACCAGCAGCGGCACGAGGCCGTCGGGCTTCGGGCCGCCGTCGACGAGCA
>DASYSN010000341.1:0-2414 GCA_036003305.1 Thermoanaerobaculia bacterium | reverse complement strand
TCGCGGCCTGAAAGCATCGACGTGAACTGCGCCTTCAGGATCCAGGCGTGCTCGCGGTTGACGCGGAGGAAGTCGCGCGCGACGAATGCCGGGATATGCGGCGCGCGGTCGGTCTGCAGGTCGATGAGCTTCTGGATCTCCGCGATGTTGTGAGGAGTGAACGAGTCGGCGGTGAGCTTCGTCGGGAAGTTGAACCCGGCGCTGTCGATGAGGACGAGCTTGCGGACGCGCTCCGGATGCTCGGCCGCGAGCTTCAACGCGATCCAGCCGCCCATTGAGACGCCGATGACGTCGGCGCGCGCGATGTGCAGCGAGTCGAGGAAGCCGCGGACGACGTCCGTCTCGAGCGCGATCGAGTAGTCGACGTTCTTCGGCTTGTCGGAGCCGCCGTAGCCGAGGAGGTCGAGCGCGTAGACGCGGTGCCGGGGAGTGAGTGTCGGAAGGAACGAAGCCCAGTCGTCTCCCCTGCTCGCGAGTCCGTGAATGAGCACGACCGGCGGGCCGTCGCCGCCGGTGTAGTAATGGATGCGCCACGAATTGACGCGGGTCTCGCGTCCCCGAAATCCGTGCGCGAAGAGCCATCCGCGGCGAACTGCACCGAAGACCATGAGCGGCCGAAGATAAAAAGTAGCCGCCAACGTGAGCAGGATCACGGCAGCGACTCCGGCGCGGCGCATGTTTCCCGTCATGCGAAGAATGATATGGGGACTTCTGCTCGCTCTGTTTGCCGCCGTTCCAAACGCCCACGCGCTGCGCCTCGAGGGTTCGACCGTGGTCATTCCGATCATCGGCCGCTTCAACGGCGTGCCGCCGAGCATCTGGAGAACGGACCTGTTCATCACCAATCCGTACACGCCGGTCGCGACGGTGACGGCGAAGTTCTATGTCGCGGGCGGCGCGACGCAGCAGAAGGTATTCACGATCCAGCCTTTCTCGAGCCTCGCGCTGCCTGACGTCGTCCTCAATACGTTCGGCCTGACGACGGCCGCCGGGGAGCTCGAGCTGACCTCTGCGACGTCGATCGAGGCGCGGGCGCGGATTTTCAACGCCGGCAGTTCGGTCGGGGAGTTCGGCCAGGCGGTGCCCGGGATCGGCAAGGTGCTACTACTGAACGAGTCGTACGTCTACGGCCTGAGCGGCATCAACGGGAACCGCTGCAACGTCGGCGTGGCAAATCCGAACGACACCAGCATTACGCTCCAGATCGAGATTCGAGACGCGAACGGGAACGGCCTGTACATTCGGAGCCCTATCAACCTCGGGCCGCACGAGTACCTGCAGTACAACGACGTCTTCTCGACCTTCGGGATCACGCCACAGGACAACGTCACGGTGATCTTCTCGACAGCGGAAAACCCGATCTACGGCTTCGCCTCGATCGTGCGCAACGACAGCGGCGACCCGATCTTCCTCTTCGGAAGCACACCGAACGTGTAGGGCACGCTTCGTGCTGAGTTCGGCGGCATGGGTAATCTGCTGTGGCTGATCATCGTCATCCTGCTGATCCTCTGGCTCGGGGGATTCGCATTTCACGTCGGCGGCGGGCTGATTCACATCCTGCTCGTCATCGCCGTGATCGTGCTGATCTTCCAGTTGATCACCGGACGCCGCGCGATCTGAACGCCTTCACGAGATCTTCGACTCGCCGGACGTCGACCGGCGAGTCGACGTCGCCGTCGCGCTTGATCGACGTCCCGGCGATGGCGCCGTCGGCGTCTGCGTAAGTCGCGGCGTTCATCGACGTGAGGCCGCTGCCGATCAGGAGCGGTGCGTCGATGGCGTCGCGAAGCATGGCGAGGCGTTCGGGATCGGCGGCGGCTCCGGTCTCGCTGCCGCTGACGATCACGAGGTCTGCGAGGCCGCGCAGTCGAAGGTCCTTCGCCGACTGGACGGGATCGATGCCCGGCGGCGGAGTGGCGTGCTTCACGAGGTGGTCCGCGAAGATGAGTACGTGAGGCGCCAGCGACGCGCGCGTCCGCAGCGTCTCCGCCGCCTCCCCTTCGATCACACCCTGATCGGTGAACATCACGCCGGTATGCACGTTCACGCGGATGAACGCGGCCCCCGTCGCAGCCGCGATCGCGAGCGCCGACCGCGCGTCGTTCCGTAGCACGTTCACGCCGAACGGCAGGCGAATGGCGCGCGCGACCTCCGCAATGACCCGCGTCATCGCGGCAACCGTCTCGACGGCAACACGTCCGCGCAGGAACGGCCGGTCGCCGAAATTCTCGAACACCATTCCCGCGGCGCCGCCGTCGCAGATCGCACGCGCATCGGCGAGCGCGGCGTCGATCACGCCGTCCATCGAGCCGTCGTACAACGGCGCGCCAGGCAACGCGCGCAGGTGCACCATTCCGAAAACCGGGTGGTCGCCAAAACGAGAACGGAACGCTTCACGAGTCAACATGATGAGT
>DASYSN010000340.1:0-3305 GCA_036003305.1 Thermoanaerobaculia bacterium | reverse complement strand
GGATCTGGGGGTCGCCGGTTCGAGACCGGCCCCCGGTACCATCTGCCGCGCCTGCGGCGCGGAATGAAGAATGACGAATGTCGAATGAAGAATTGAGTCGGCGCGCTCCGCGCGAAGCCTTCTCTTCATTCTGAATTCGTCTTTCGACATTCTTCATTCAATCTCTCGTCCAGAGCGCAACGAATGCCTGAAACCGTCGAGCCACGTCTCTCCCGCGGCCTGCGCGACCTTCTGCCCGATCAGATGCTCGCGCGGCAGCGGATGATCGACACCATCCGCGGCGTCTACGAGCTGTACGGCTTCGTGCCGCTCGCCACGCCCGCCATCGAGTTCCTCGACGTCCTCTCCGGCAGCGCGGGACAGGAAGCGCAGCAGTCGATCTTCCGCGTCACGAACCCGGAGAACGAAGCGCTCGGCCTCCGCTTCGACCTCACCGTCCCGCTGGCGCGCGTCATCGCGCAGTACAAGGAGCTTCCGCGGCCGTTCCGGCGCTACCAGGTCTCGCCGGTCTGGCGCGCCGACAAGCCGGACAAGGGCCGCTTCCGCGAGTTCACGCAATTCGACCTCGACTCGGTCGGAACGGTCAGCGAGATCGCCGATACCGAGATCCTCGCCGGGATGTGCGACACGCTCTCGAAGCTCGAGGTCGGCCCCTATCTCGTCCGCTTCTCCAGCCGTGGGCTGCTCAACCTGCTCCTGAAGCACGCGGGCGTCGAGGAGGAGCGAGGAAAGGACGTGCTCCGCGTCCTCGACAAACTCGACAAGATCGGCATCGAGAAGGTGCGCCGCGAGCTGATGGACGGCTACAAGGACGAGTCGGGCGACACCATCCGCGGCGTCGGGCTCACGTCCGATCAGGTGGAGAAGATCGAGCGTTTCCTCGACATCAAGGGCTCGCGTTCCGAAGTCGTGGCGCAGGTGACGGCTCTCTTCGGAGCAGCCGAGGAGATCGACGTCGTCGAAAAGATCTCGAAGCATCTCTATGCCCTCGGATACAGCGACGATCGCGTCTCGCTCGACCTCTCGATCGCGCGCGGACTCGCCTACTACACCGGCCCTGTCTTCGAGGCGATCCTTCTCGACGCGCCGCAATTCGGCTCCGTCTTCGGCGGCGGGCGTTACGACAACCTCGTCATGCGCTTCCTCGGCGAGGCGATTCCGGCGGTCGGTGCGTCGATCGGCGTCGATCGGCTCCTCGCCGCGCTCGACGCGCTCGGCAGGCTCGACAAACGGAAAACGACCGCGCAGGTGCTCGTCGTCAACATGGACCCGAGCCTCGCCGGCGACTACATGCAGATGACATGGGAGCTCCGCCGCGCCGGCATCCCGACGGAGCTGTACGTCGGAATGAAGAAACGCGCCGGCCAGCAGCTCCAGTACGCCGACCAGTACGACATCCCGATCGCGCTGCTCTACGGCTCGAACGAGAAGGAGCAGGGCATCGTCACGGTCAAGGACATGTCGGTCGGCCGCGAGAAGGCGAAGGCGGTCGGCGACCGGAAGGAATGGCTCGCCGCACGGCCGGGACAGATCACCGTGCAACGCGCCGACCTCGTCGAGTCGATCAACAAACTCCTCGCGGAGATCGGATGACCGAGCGCGTCGTGCTCGACGGCGAATCTCTCACCATCGAGCAGCTCGTCGCGATCGCGCGCGATGGCGCGGAGGTGGCGTGCGACCCGCGCACGGATGACCGCGTCGAGAAGGCGGAGGCGCTGATCGCGCGGATCGTCGACAACTACGTGCGCGCGTGGCAGGCGGGCGAGACGGCGGCGACGGAGTACGGCGTCACGACCGGCTTCGGCGAGTTCAAAGACAAGCCGATCGCGCCGGGCGATCTCGAGCAGCTCCAGCGCAATCTCCTGCTGTCGCACTCCGTCGGTGTCGGCGAGCACTTCCCGCCGGAAGTCATTCGCGGCGCTCTCGCCACTCGCCTGAACGCGTTCCTGAAGGGGCATTCTGGCGTCCGCCGCAAGCTCGTCCAGATCGTCGAGGCGATGCTGAATCGCGGCATCATCCCGATCGTCCCGATCCACGGCTCGGTCGGCGCGAGCGGCGATCTCTGCCCGCTTTCCCATCTCTTCGGCGTCCTCCTCGGCGCCGGCCGTTTCTACACGACGACGGACGCCACGATCCGCGAGGCGACCGAGCTCCCGAACCTCCTAGGCTTCTCCCGCGAGGAGATGCTGCCGACGTTCAAGGAAGGCCTCGCGCTGGTGAACGGCGCGAACTTCTCCGCGACGCTGCTCGCCCTCGGCGTCCATGACGCCGAACGACTTGCCGCGGTCGCCGACATGAACGCGGCGCTCGCGCTGGAGGCGCTCGGAGGCTGCACGCGTGCGCTCGATTCAAAGGTCCACGAGGCGCGCGGCCAGCGCGGCCAGATCGAGAGTGCCGCCGCCATCCGCTCCATGCTCGCCGCCAGCAAGCTCGTCGAGCGAAGCGGCGCCGTCCAGGACGTCTACTCCGTCCGCTGCGCGCCGCAGGTGCATGGTGCGACGCGCGACGCCATCCGGTACGCGCTCGACGTCGCCACGCGCGAGCTGAACGCCGCGACCGACAACCCGCTCTTCTTTCCCGACGGCAGCGAGCCGGAGGACCTGCAGTTCCGCGCGAATTGGCCGGAGTGGTACCGCGGCGATCACCGCCTCGCCTACTCGGCCGGCAACTTCCACGGCCAGCCGCTCGCGCTCGCGGCCGACTTCCTCGGCATCGCCGCCGCGGAGCTCGCGAACATCTCCGAGCGCCGCATCCAGACGCTGCTCGACGCGAACCAGAGCCGCGGGCTGCCGCCGAACCTGACGACGCGTCCCGGCGTGAACTCCGGCCTCATGATCGCGCAGTACACCGCGGCTTCACTCGTCAGCGAGAACAAGGTGCTCGCCCATCCCGCCTCGGTCGACTCAATTCCGACCGGAGCCAATGCGGAGGACCACGTCTCGATGTCGACGCATGCCGGCCGCAAGCTGCGCTCGATCGTCGAGAACGCCGAGGCGGTGCTGGCGATCGAAAGACTGGTCGTGGCGCAGGCGATCGAGTGGCGGGTCGCGATGATCGGAGGCGTCGCGGAAGCGCACACCATTCCTGATGCCGACAGACAGGCGGTCGAGTTCGAGCGTGCCGTCCGCGGACGCGCGAACGACATCGCCCTCTTCCTCGGCCAGGGCACGCGCGACGCCTACCTCGCCGTCCGCGCCGTCACGGAGCCGGTCTTCCACGACCGGCCGCTCAGCGACGACGTGCAACGTGTCCTTTTCGGCATCCGGCATCCGGCATCCGGCATCCGATAACGGGTGCCGGATGCA
>DASYSN010000339.1:0-3041 GCA_036003305.1 Thermoanaerobaculia bacterium | reverse complement strand
CGTCGTCGCGCCGGCCGTCGTTGCAACAAAACAGACCAGCGCCGCAAGTAAGCGGAGAGATTTCACGTGGCACCTCGACCAGGTTATTTGGGTTGTAAGCGGCGGTTATTGTAACCGCGTTTACTCCAGAATCTCCGCCTTGTTTCCCTCTTCCGTCAGCCACTGCTTCCGGTCGGAGGCGCGGTTCTTCGCGAGGAGCATGTCGATCGTGGCGGTCGCCACGTCGAGGTCGTCGAGCGAGAGCTTCACGAGCCGGCGGGTGTTCGGGTCCATCGTCGTCTCACGGAGCTGCAACGGGTTCATCTCGCCTAACCCCTTGAATCGCTGGATGTTGACCTTCCCGCGGATCCCTTCGACCTCGATGCGCGCCAGGACTCCGTCGCGCTCCCCGTTGTCCAGCGCGTAGTAGACGTTCTTCCCGACGTCGATCCGGTAGAGCGGCGGCATCGCCACGAAGACGTGCCCCTCCTCCACCAGCTTGCGAAAGTGCCGGACGAAAAGCGCACAGAGGAGCGTCGCGATGTGCGCGCCGTCGGAGTCGGCGTCGGCGAGGATGCAGACCTTCCCGTACCGCAGCCCGTCGAGGCTGTCCGATCCGGGATCGACGCCGAGGGCGACGGCGATGTCGTGCACCTGCTCGGAGCCGAGCACCTCGCTCGGATCGACCTCCCAGGTGTTCAGGATCTTGCCGCGGAGCGGCATGATCGCCTGGAACTCGCGGTCGCGTGCCTGCTTCGCCGACCCGCCCGCCGAGTCGCCCTCGACGAGGAACAGCTCCGTGCGGTTCAGGTCCTGCGCCGTGCAGTCGGCGAGCTTGCCGGGAAGCGCGGGCCCCGAGGTCAGCTTCTTGCGCTCGACCTTCTTGCTTTGCTTGAGGCGCACCATCGCCTGATCGATGGCGACCTTCGCGATCCGCTCCGCTTCCGCGACGTTGTTGTTCAACCAGATCGAGAGGGCGTCCTGCGTCACACCGTGCGCGAACGCCGACGCCTCGCGCGACGATAGGCGGTCCTTCGTCTGTCCCGTGAACTGCGGGTTGCTCATGCGCACCGACAGGATGTAGCTGCAGCGCGCCCAGACGTCTTCCGGGGCGAGCTTCACGCCGCGCGGCAGGAGGTCCCGGAACTCGCAGAACTCGCGGATCGCCTCGGTCAGGCCGGTGCGGAAGCCGTTCACGTGCGTGCCGCCCTGCGCCGTCGGGATGAGGTTGACGTAACTCTCGCCGACGATGTCTCCGTCTTCCGGCAGCCACACCGCGGCCCAGTCGACCTCGTGGTCCGCTCCCTTGAAATGGCCGACGAACGGCTCCTCGGGGATGGTCGGCGAGCCGGCCAGCTCCGACATCAGGTACGCCGGCAGGCCGTTCTCGAAGTACCACTCCTCGTTGTCGCTCGCGTCCTGCTCGCTGACGAAGCGCATGCGCAGGCCGGGCGAGAGCACCGCCTTCGCGCGCATGACGTGCTTGAGCCGCGGGACGGCGAACTTCGTCGTGTCGAAGAACTGCTCGTCGGCCCAGAAGCGGACGGTCGTTCCGGTGTTGCGCTTGCCGACCTGCCCGACGATCTTCAGCTCCGACTTCTTCTTCCCGTCGGCGAAGCGCATGCTGTACTCGTTGCCGTCGCGCCGGACCCACACTTCGAGCCGCTTCGACAGCGCGTTCACGACGGAGACGCCCACGCCGTGAAGGCCGCCCGAGTACCGGTAGCTCTTCTCGGAGAACTTCGCGCCGGCGTGGAGGCGCGTGAGGATGACTTCGACTCCGCTCACGCCCTCTTTCGCGTGTTTGTCGACCGGCATTCCACGGCCGTTGTCGGCGACGGAGACGGAGTTGTCGTCGTGGAGGGTGACCGTGATCTCGTCGCAATAACCGGCGATCGCTTCGTCGGCGGCGTTGTCGATCACCTCCTGCGCGAGGTGATTCGGCCGCTCCGTCGTGGTGTACATTCCCGGCCGTTTCCGGACGGGCTCGAGACCTGTGAGTACTTCAATTGCAGAGGAGTCGTAAGTGGACATTATGAGCGGCGCGGATGATACCGTTTTCTCTCTCGGCGACCTCCCCGTGCATCGCCTCGGATTCGGCGCGATGCGCCTCACCGGAAAGGGCGTCTGGGGGCCTCCGCCGGACCACGATGAGTGCATTCGCGTGCTCAAACGCGCGGTCGAGCTGGGCGTCGATCTGATCGACACCGCGGAGTCGTACGGACCGCACGTCTCCGAAGAATTGATCGCCGAGGCGCTGCATCCATACCCTGACGGACTGGTCATCGCTACAAAGGGTGGATTCGACCGGACGGGCCCCGGCGAGTGGGTCGTCAACTGCCGGCCGGAACGTCTCCGCGAGGAGCTCGAAGGGAGTCTCCGGCGTCTGCGGCTCGATCGCATCGATCTCTGGCAACTGCACCGGATCGACGACAAGGTGCCGGAGGAGGAGCAGTTCGGCACGATCCAGGAGTTCCTGCGCGAGGGAAAGATCCGCCACGCCGGCCTCTCGGAAGTGACGGTCGACCAGATCGAGCGCGCGCGCAAGTACTTCACCGTCGTCTCCGTCCAGAACCGCTACAACCTCGGCGACCGCGAGTGGGAGCCGGTGCTCGGCTACTGCGAGCGCGAGAAGATCGGCTTCATCCCGTGGTACCCGCTCAACGTCGGCCGGCTCCCCGTCGCCCCCGAGAAAGCCCTCGCCTGGCTCCTCAAACGCTCCCCCGTCATCCTCCCGATCCCGGGAACGTCGAAGGTGAAGCACCTCGAAGAGAACATGAAAGCGCGGGAGGTGCGGTTGACGGACGAGGAGTTCGCGGAACTCGCGGGGTGACCGGAGAACCCCTCATCCGCCTTCGGCACCTTCTCCCTCTCACGAGGGGAGAAGGGTACTTGTGGGGGGGCGTCGCGAGCGCTATCAATTCGAGTGCCCTTCTCCCCCGGTGACGGGGGAGAAGGTGCCGAAGGCGGATGAGACTTCATCTGCGCAGCTCTTCGGTGCGCAGACCACCGAGGACGAAGATTCCCACCCGCCGGTGGAATGGCTCGGCCGTGACGCGAAC
>DASYSN010000338.1:0-1508 GCA_036003305.1 Thermoanaerobaculia bacterium | reverse complement strand
GACGGTGCTCGACGCGCTGCACATGCTGCACGACGACCAGGTCGCGCACCTCACCCACATCGTCGACGCCGCGAAGTGGCGCGTCGCGATCGAAGAGGCGAAACCATGAAGACGAAATTGCCGTGGATTCTGGTGGTGGTGCTGGGCGGCGTGCTCGCTTTTACATGGATGCGCGCCCCTCACGCGGCCTCCGGCCACCCTCTCCCGCCAGTAGAGGGAAAAGCGAAGAAGATCCTCTATTACGTCGATCCGATGCATCCCTGGTACAAGTCGGACAAGCCTGGGAAGGCGCCGGACTGCGGGATGGATCTCGTCGCGGTGTACGACGGCGACGCCAACGCCGGGCTGACGATCTCGCCGCAGCGGCAGCAGCTCATCGGCGTGCAGACCGGTGTCGTCGAACGGCGCGCCATCGGAAAGACGATCCGCACGAACGCACGCGTCGCCGCGGATGAGACGCGGCTCGCGAAGGTGACGACGAAGTTCGACGGCTACATCCAGCAGCTCTACGTCAACTTCACCGGCGAAGCGGTGCGCAAAGGGCAGCCGCTCTTCACGATCTACTCGCCCGACCTGCTCTCCGCGCAGCAGGAGTACCTGCTGGCGCTGCGGTCGTCGGTGCACGTTCCCGGTCTGCTCGAAGCGGCGCGCGACCGTCTGCGGCTGTGGGACATCAGCGACGCCGACATCCGCGCGCTCGAAAAGAGTGGGAATCCGAAGACGTCTCTTACGATCCACTCGCCGGTGAGCGGCGTGGTGACCAACAAGACGGCGGTCGCCGGCGCGCGCGCGATGGCGGGCGAGCCGCTGTACGAGATCGCGAATCTCGATCGCGTGTGGGCGCTCGCCGACGTCTACGAATCGGAGCTTCCGTTCGTGAAGAACGGCGCCGCGGCGACCGTCACCGTGAACGGCAGCACGTTCAACGGCCGCGTCACCTTCATCGCCCCGGTCGTCGACCCGGCGACGCGCACGGTCAAGGTCCGCATCGAGATCGACAACCACGCCGGCGCGCTCAAACCCGACATGTTCGCCGAGGCCACCATCGACGAGCCCCAGCGCACCACCCTCGTCGTCCCCGCCTCGGCCGTCATCCAGACCGGCACTCGCAACGTCGTCTTCGTCGTCAACGGCAACGCATTCGAGCCGCGCAACGTGGACGTCGGCGCCCGTGACGATCAGTCCATCGAGATCCGCAGCGGCGTAGTCGAAGGCGAGAAGGTCGCCACCCAGGCCAACTTCCTCATCGACTCCGAATCGCGCCTCCGCAAGGAGCTCGCGAAATGATCGAGCGCCTCATCCGCTGGTGCGCGATGAACCGGTTCGCGACGCTGACGATCGTCGCGGCCCTCGTGTTCGGGGGCGTTTGGGCGATGGATCGGATTGCGCTCGATGCGCTGCCGGACCTCTCCGACACGCAGGTCATCATCTATTCGAAGTGGGATCGCAGCCCGGACATCATCGAGGATCAGGTCACTTACCCGATCGTCACGTCGCTCCTCGGCGCA
>DASYSN010000337.1:0-24153 GCA_036003305.1 Thermoanaerobaculia bacterium | reverse complement strand
CGATCGATGCAACGGCGATCGTGGCGCGGCTGGCGTACAGGCAGGGCAACATGCCCCTCGCCGCGCAGCTCGTTTCCAGCGCGTTCGCCGCGTACCGGCACAACGCGTGGCCGAATGTCGAGTTGATGCGGCGCGCCATCGAACTGCCGCCTTTGATCGCCAAGATGCGTCCACTCGCTCCCGCGATGACGACAACGTTCGACCAGCCGTGGTCGGCAGGACAATGGGAAGAGGAGCGGCGGCTGCGGCGAATTCTGCTCGACCACGAGATCTTCGGCTGCGCGGCTTCGACGATGAGTGCGTTGCACGCGGTCGAGCCATGGCCGCCGTGGCGCGAGGACGTTCTTCGGATCCGCCGCGACTGCTATGCAGCCGCGCACGACTCGCGCGCCGAAAAGGCGCAGCAAGACCTGATCGACTTTTTCACGAATGAGCCGGCGAAGCTGCTGCCGCCGAACCACTAACCGCGCTCGATCGCGGCGCGGATCTTCTTCAGGTCGTCAATGAAGCGCTTCGTCTCGAGGTGCCGCGCCTCGTCGGTGGGAGCACGCAGAATCGAGGACGGGTGGACCGTGGCCGTCACGAGCGGCGCAAGCGGCGACTCCACGAACTGAGCGCGTTGAACGGAGACCCGGAACTTCGGCCCGATGACCGCCTGCGCCGCGGTCGATCCGAGGCAGACGATCGCTTTCGGCTTGACGACCGCGATCTCCGCGTTGAGCCACGGGCGGCAGGCTGCAATCTCGACCGCGTTCGGCTTCTTGTGGATCCGTCTCTTGCCGCGCGGCTCCCACTTGAAGTGCTTCACGACGTTGGTGACGTAGACCTTCGTGCGGTCGATGCCTGCTTCTTCGAGCGCCCGATCGAGGAGTGCGCCGGCGGGCCCCACGAATGGCCGGCCGCTGAGGTCTTCCTTGTCGCCGGGCTGCTCGCCGATGAACATGACGGTCGACGTCTGCTTCCCTTCGCCAAACACGGTCTGCGTTCCTCTGCGCCAGAGGTCGCACGCTTTGCAGCCGGCAGCTTCTTCGCGAAGGCTCTTGAGGGTCCGCCTCATGACGTCGCGGAAAGTCCGATCGACGAGCCGACCCAGGTGAACTCCTTGTTGAAGTCGACGCCGAGCATCTTTCCGCGAGAAAGGCGAATCAGGTTTTGCGCCAGGATCGGCCGCGGCTCGTCGTCCGGCCGCAGGAACATCATTCGGATCTCGACTTTGACGCCGCCGCCGTCGACGGCCTGGAGCGCCGGCGCGTATTCGATCTTTTCCTGCAGACACCAGGCGTGCCGTTCGTTCTCGGGGATCGCGTCGATGTCGGCCGCCGTCGGTTCGACGTTGACTCCTCCTCCCGCAAACGAAAAGAGCGGTTTCAGGACGAAACGCGACAGGTCGTCCGGCACCCGCTCGAGATCCGACACGAACGTCGCCTGCGGCACCGATTGATGTCGCAGGAACGGGAGCGAGTACTTTGACCAGGTCCAGTACCAGTTCGGATGCGGCGCCCACTCGACGTCGAGCTCCTCGCGATAGTCGAACGGCACCTCGATCTTTTTCGCCATCAGCTCGTCGAAGACGATGCGGTTATAGATCCGTTTGACGCGGCGGTCGCCGCGCCACAGCTCGCGTCCGCGCTTCGTCAGCTCGCGCGGGTCGACGGCGTCGACGCCGAACAGCGTCTTGGTCGCGTGAAAGTCGGGCGCGGTCTTCTGGTGCGGCGGATCGATATCGAGCAGCACGACGTCGGCCGGGTCGTGATTGCCCACGATCGTGCGCCGCGCCAGATCGAGGAACTGCGCGCGGTCCATGCCCGAAAACCAGCACGACCAGTCGCGGTCGAGCCCTTCCATACCGCGCAACGCGTCGCGCCAGGCGTCGCGCTGGATCACCTGCATCGACGTGAGGGAGGGAAAGCCCTGCAGCTCGATCAGCTTCGGCACGAGCGTGCCGTTCTCGCTCACGACGGCGAAGTCGACCTGCGCGAAGTTTGGCAGCGCATCCATCCCCGGCGCATTCCAGCGATCCGGGATCGCCGCCTTCATCTCGGAGAGCGTCTCGGGATGCGAGAGCTGATCGATGATCGCGTTCGCTGCATCGATTACGCGCGTCTTGAAATCGTCCGGCATAAAGACCGGTGACTCGGCGAGCCGGAACTCGAACTCGCATCCGCACCGCCGTGACAGGTCGCGAACGTACGACTCGTAAATCGCTGGAGTGAACTGCGCGTTAAACAGCGCGCGAAAGTGCGGATCCACTCTTCTCCTCGATCAAACGCTGGAGATGATGGCGCAGCACGCCGAGGAATGTGTACTCCGAAGTGAGGCGGCTCTGTTGCTCGGCGTCGCCGACCATCTCGTTCTCGAGCGTGTGCGAGCGTTCCTCGTACCACTGCGCGGTCACCTCGCCGTGCGCGCGCTTCTCGCGCAGGACGCCGAGGAGGTGCTCGCGGTCGATGATCTCGGGGTGGTGATTCACGCCCCAGACGCGCGGCATGTCGCCCGCGCGCGCGAACTCCGCCATCGTGACGGTACCGCTATGCTCGTTCTCGAACGCGATCGGAGTGACGCCGCCGCCATCCAGCACGAGGTCGAACAGCCGGTTGTCGACGACGCGGAAGTGGCGGTGGTCTGGCAGTTCGCCGGCGAATTGCGAGAACCAGGGATGATCCGGCGCGGCATCGGACAGGACGTTCGCCGGCATGCCGCTGCTCTTTTCCTCGCGCAGCTCCGGATGCGCTGCGCCCGACCAGCGGCACATCAAACCGAACGTGTGGCAGACGCCGATCAGCGCCGCGTCGGGGTGAGCCACGATCGAATCGAACAGCCGGAACAGCGGCGCCTCCCAGGCGTCTGTTTCCTGAATGCCCTGCGCGAACTCGCTGACGCCGTCATTCAGGCGAGGATCGAGATACCCTGGCCCGCCGGTGCCGATGTAGAGCGCGAAACGGCCGCCTGCCGCCTCCGGTAGCGCATTCCGGCGTCGTACGTCGAACGACAGCACGCGGACCTTCAGGTCCGCCGTCGCCAGCGATTCGGCGCATTCGAGCACCGCGTGAACGATCGAGTCGTGGCCGACGTTCGGCCACGAGTGGTTCATGTCGAGGAGTGCGACGTCGATGACGCGCGGGTCCGCTGCCGGCACACCAGCATCGGTGCGGACGTACTCGAAGAAGTCATACGACTGGTGGATGTCGCGTCGTCGCATTCGTGTCGTATCAGGCAATCGGGATGCCGTGCTCGGTTTCCCGGATGATGTAGTCGACGACGTCGCGCAGATCGTGCCGTCGTTCGTACGCGGCGAGTTGCCGGTCCGCGCCGGAACGCTGTTTCACGATCTCGCGCGCATAGTTGCAGTCGTCGCGCGAGCCGAGCTCGTCGACCACGTCGTCGATGAACTCGAGCAGTTCGTCGAGCAGTTCGCCGAACGGAACCTCCTGCCGTTTGCCGAAGTCGATCAGCTTGGCGTCGACGCCGAATCGCGCCGCCCGCTGTTTGTTCTCGTTCAGGAGCGAGCGGCGGTACATCCGCCATCCCATGTTCTTGTTGTACAGCTGGAACAGCTTGCAGGTGATCGCCTGGAACAGCGCCGCGAAGCAGATGACCTCATCGACGCGGAGCGGGACGTCGCAGATGCGGTACTCGAGCGTCGGGAAGAACGGGTGCGGCCGGACGTCCCACCAGATCTTCTTCGGGTTGTCGATGGTGTTCGTCTTCACCAGGACGTCGACATAGTCGTCGTAGTCGCGCGCCGCGTCGAAGTAGTCAGGGAGGCCGGTGCGCGGGAAGCGCTCAAAGACCTTGGCGCGATAGCTCTTCCAGCCGGTGTTCTGCCCGCACCAGAACGGCGAGTTGACGCTGAGCGCGAAGACGTGCGGCAGGAAGTAGCGCGCCGCGTTCATGATCTGAATGCGTGTCTCGTGGTCCTCGACCGCGACGTGCACGTGCAGGCCGAACACGAGGTTCGCGCGCGCGAGCATCTGCATCTCGTACAGCAGTTGGTCGTAGCGCGGCGCTCGCGTCATCACGACGTTCGCCCAGTGTGAGATGGGATGCGTTCCGGCCGCGGCGATGCGAAGTCCCGCTTCGTGCGTCAGCCGGATGATCTCGCCGCGCAGCCGGGTCACCTCGCGCCGCGCTTCGCTCACGTTGGCGCAGATCGGCGTGCCGACTTCGATGACGGGATCGTGCATCTCGCGCTTGATCTCGTCCTTGAGCCGTTTCTCCCCCTCGGCGAAGAGCTCCTGGATGTGCGACTTCAGTTCGCGCGTCTCAGGATCGACGACCTGAAACTCCTCCTCGATTCCGAGCGTAAAGGTAGGGGTGGGCGGCATGACGATGAATTCTAGGCGCTGATCGGGGTTCCGGGAGCTTTTCCGGTGTTCATGACCTGCGGCCAGCTTCCGGTCAGCTCCAACGGTTTCGCCGAGGTCACGATCTCTATCAAGACGTCGGCCATGTTGTCGACCATCCACGCGAAGTTCTCGTCGCCGACGGACTTCCGGTCGGCGTCGGGCGCGCAGTTCATGAAGTCGATGGCGTACGGGATGCCGTCGCGGACGGCGAATTCGACGGTGTTCATGTCGTAGCCGAGGCCCTCGCAGAGGGCCAACGCATCGCGGTGCATGCGATCCATCAAATCGATCGGCGTCGGGTAGTCGGCGACGTAGCGGAGGTGATGCGGCTGCTTCGGGTCGTACATCATCACGCGGACGCGCTTGCGGCCGAGGACGTAGCAGCGGTAGTACGAGTCGAACTCGATCGCCTCCTGCGCCATCATGGTGAGGTCGCGCGTCTGGTCGTAGGCGGCGAAGAACTCATCGGGATTGTGGACCTTGTAGACGTCCTTCCAGCCGCCGCCATACGCCGGCTTCATGAAGATCGGCCAGCCGAGGTAGGCGAACACTTCGTCCCAGTTCACCCACTGCATGTTGCGGAACGATTTCGCCTCGGTGTTCGGCGGGAACTGCTTATGCGGCAGCAGGACGGTTTTCGGAACAGCGACGCCTGCGGCCGTCGCGACGAGATTGTCGAAGAACTTGTCGTCGGCCGACCACCAGATCGGGTTGTTCACGATCTTCACGCCGGAGGCCGCGGCGCACTTCAGGTAGGTCCGGTAGAACGGCACCTCGTGACTGATGCGGTCGAGGATTAAGTCGTACGGAAAAACACCATCATCTTTTAGATATGAAATTTGACACGCTGACGCTTCGACGCCGGCGTTGCGCGAGTTGATCGCCTCGATCAGCGCCCACGGGAACGTGTCCTCCATCCCGAAGAGGAGTCCGATTCGCTTATTCGCCATGCGGCGGATCGTACTGCATCTGGAGTAATCTCCCGCCGATCGTCATGTACCGCGAATACGGAAAGTGGTGGAGCGCTTCCCTCGGCCGCGATATGGAGTTTCTCTGGTTCGGCAAGTTCGGCCGGCCGGTCATGTTGTTCCCGACGTCGAGCGGCCGCTTCTACGAGAACGAGGACTTTCATCTCGCCGACTCGCTGGCCGACAAGGTCGACAACGGCGAGATCCAGCTCATCCTCGTCGACACCGTCAACAACGAGAGCTGGTACAACCGCGGTGTCCATCCGGCGGTCCGCGCCGCGCGTCACGCGCAGTACGACGCGTACCTCCGCAACGAGATGGTGCCGTACATCTTCGACCGCGCACAGCGCGGCGATCTCGTGGTCTACGGCGCGAGCTTCGGGGCGTATCACGCCGCGAACTTCGCCGCCCGCTATCCCGACGTCGTGAGCCGCGCGATCTGCTTCTCGGGCGTTTACGACATCCACAGCTTCCTCGACGGCTATTGGGACGAGACGTGTTACTTCAACTGTCCGTCTGCCTACGTCCCGAACATGACCGGTGAGTGGGTTGCGAAGCTCGGCCGCGTCAGTTGGGTAATCGCGACCGGCGAGCACGACACGCTGGTCCAGAACAACCGCGACTTCTCGGCGCTGCTGTGGTCAAAGGGAATCGGAAACTATCTCGAAATCTGGGGCGGCGTATTCGGCCATGACTGGCCGTTCTGGCGGGAGCACCTCCGCCGGTTCGTCTGAAGGTGCTCCCGGGCGGCTGTTCAGCGGGTGCCTGCGTGCTGTTTCGCGACGAATGACTTGAGCGCCTCCGCCGGAACGCTTCCGACGATCTGCACCGTGTCGTTCGTGTGTGAGACATCGAACTTCCGGAGCACGTTGACCATCTCCGGGTTCTTGTCCTGAACGGCGAGGCGCATGGCGGCGAGCATGCCGCGCAGTGTGTCTTCGATGAGCTGGAGCGTGTCGGCGTCGTGAGTGATTCCGAAGGCGCCGAGCTTGAGAGCATCGCCGCCATCCGTGGCCCAGATGGCGACGGTCGAAACGTTCTTGATCGCGCTCGCGAGCGCTTCGGACTGTGCGCCCTTCGAAGGTACGTGGGGAGAGTTGGTCAGACGGGACGCGCGCGGCACATCGACGATCGCCCACGCCGCGGCGTGGTTGTCGATACGCGAAACCTCGCGACCGAGGCCGCTCGCGGCGAAGAACGTGGTGCCGCCGCTTGCCCGGCTCGCGAGCGCTTCGGTAACCGCGTCTTCGCTGCCCATCAGAACCAGGTGCGAATCAGGGAACGCCACGACGCCCTTTTTCCCGTGCTCGGTCGCTTCCTTCGGAAGAACGAAGTAGCCGTTCTTCTTCACGGCGCCGCGCTTCGTGAGCGCGGCAGAGAGGCGATCGACGTTGAAGCGGCCGTCCACGGCCACGAGGACCTCTGCTTCGTCGCCCAGATTGCTCTTCGGCGAGGTGGAGACGACGAGCACGTCGATGTCTTTCGACGGCTGCAGGCCGGCGTCCTCGAGGAACTTCTCGGCGTCGCCGTTGCTGCTGACCGCGTCGGTCTGCTTGAAGAGCGTCGTCGCGAGCGGAGAGTTTCGCAGGTCGGCGAGCTTGACCACTCCGACCGTGACAGCGTCGTTCGGAATGAGGGAGAGTGCGTCGTTTTTGGCAAGAAGCGGCAGCGCAACGAGGAGCGCCGCGGCGAAGAGAAGCAGATGGCGTTTCATTAGAACTCCTTTCGGTAGAACAACCACGAGGCGAGCGACAAGCAGACGACGAGGAATACCCCCGTCGCGAGGAACGGTGCGGGAGTGAGCGCGTTCGCCATCGCTGCGGGAACGCGGCCGTCGGAGACAAACGCGACGACGGCGCTGAAAAGCTCCGCGGTCTTCGGGAAGACCCAGTAGAGCGTCTGGATCAGCCACGCCTGCCACTGCTTCGAGACGACCGCGGCAAAGCGGTCGTGGCCGGCGAGCATCAGGCCGAAGAAGAAGATGGCGTAGCTGCTCATGATCGACACCGCCGTCGACGACGTGACGACGCCGACCAGGAATGCGAACGCGAGCAGCGTCGCGACCACGAACAGAATGATGAGCGCCGCGATGAGGAACTTCGGGTGAACGACGTGGGTCTTCCACATGACGATGACCCACATCGAGAAGATCAGATAGAAGATGTTCGACGCGGCAAGCAGCAGCCCCGCGACGTAGCGCGACAGCAGCAGCTTGATTCGCGAGACCGGCCGCGAGAGATAGAGATCGATGGTCCCCTTCTCCTGCATGCGCGGCACGAGGTGCGCCGTGGCGAAGATCGCCAGGAACGTGCAGAGGAAGTAGAGGAATCCGGAGAAACCGGACTCGAAGCCCAGCACCAGCTTCTCGATCGAGATCTGAGAGGAGCCGCTCATCTCGACCGACTTACCAAACAGCTTGGCTCCCGCGAGGGAGCCCTCGACGATGTCGAGGTTCACGGCGAACGCAAAAATGATGATGAAAAGTGTTGATAAGAAGAAGTACGAGACGAGCGTCCAGCGGGCGGCCGCCTCGCGCATCACGTCTTCGATGTTGGCGATGAGCACTTTCATTGCGGCCGCTCCGACGTCTTGATGAGATCGACGAAAACATCCTCGAGCGAGGAGCGAATCGGCGCCAGTTCCGTCAGCATGCCGCCCCGCGCACGGAGGCGGTCGACCAGCGCGTTGAGGTGCTGAACATCGTCGACGGACAGCTCCACGTGACTGTTGACGCGCTCGACGATCGCGCCGGTGTCCCTGAAGGAGGCGACGAGCGGATCGTCGATCGGCGTCGCGACCATCTTGTACTTCTCGCTCTTACGCGTGAGCTCGTCGATGGTCCCTTCCGCGGCGGCCTTCCCGTTGCGCAGAACGGCCACTCGATCGCAGGTCAGCTCGATCTCGGAAAGAAGATGCGAGTTGAGGAGCACCGCCGTCCCGTGCGTCTTCGCTTCCTCGCGCAACAGGTCGCGGATCTCGCGGCGGCCGACCGGATCGACGCCGTCGGTCGGCTCGTCGAGCAGGAGGACGTCCGGCGAATGAACGAGTGAACAGGCGAGTCCGAGGCGCTGCGTCATCCCCTTCGAGAACTTCTTCACCCGGACGTCGGCCCACTGCGCGAGCTTCACTCGCTCCAGCAGAAGCGTCGTCCGAGACACGATGTCGCTTTTTTCCATCCCCGACATCCGTCCGAAGATCGACATCGCCTGGCGGGCGGTCAGATAGCCGGGAATCCTGTGTCCTTCCGGCAGGTAACCGACGCGCCGGCGGCTCTCCGGATCGGTGACCGGCAGTCCGTGGATGCGTGCTTCTCCCGTGGTGGCGGGAGTCAGGCCGAGAAGAATCTTGACCGTCGTCGTTTTTCCGGCGCCGTTCGGGCCGAGGAGGCCGAAGAGCTCACCGGCACGGACAGTGAAACTGACGCCGTCGAGCGCACGGATGGGGGGGCGTCCGAGCGACGTCTTGTAGACCTTTGCAAGGTCGTGGACTTCAATGACTGTCTCGGTCATGCTTCATCTTTCTACGGCGATTGGCGGCAATGGTTGCGCGGCAGAATGGCGGCCTAGACGCGACTGTTGAAACCAACACCCAATGGCGGAACACGCTGTCTTCTTCGATCCTTCTCGTAAGCGCTGGTCGCGGATCAAGCGCTTCGGGACGCTTTTTGGGCTCGTCAGCGCCGTCATCGTCAGCGTATTCCTTTTCAGCGTCTTCATCGCAACGCCGCTGCTCCCGAACTTCCCCCTTGCGACCGCGGTGAGGCGCTCGTTCCGCCGCTCCCTCGGACTGCCGCGTCACGGCACGAAGCTGCAGCAATTCCTCCTCGGGCGAGAGCGGAAGCGGCTTCTCGACGACATCGACACGCAGCAGAAGCACTTCGCCGCACGCGCGGCGCTCCCGCCGATCAAGGCGGGAAACATCGTCGCCGCCTTCTATGCGCCGTGGCAGGAGACGGGCGTCAACTCGCTCCGGACGAACGCGCCGCGCATGACGCACGTCATGCCGATCTGGGTGCAGTTGACCGAAAACGCAGACGGCCTCGACTTCCGCGACTGGACGATGGAACAGGGGCTGAATCCGTCCAACGCGACCGTCATCGAGATCGCTCGCGAGCACAACCTGAACATCGTCCCGGTTTTCAGTAACGCGATCGGCGGCGAGTTCGATCCGAAACGCGTTCATATCTTCCTCAACGACACGCGCCGGCAGGCGGTGCTGGTCCATCAGTTGCGGCTGTGGGTGGAAGAGAACAAGTTCCAGGGCATCAACGTCGACTTCGAGAACCTCGCTCTCGCCGACTACCCGCTGCTCGTGACCTTCCTGCAGCGCGTGCGAAACGAGTTCGCGCCGCGCAACCTCATCGTGAGTGCGGATCTCGAAGCGCTGCGCCTGAAGCCGGCCGAGTTCCATGTCGCCGCCGCGGCCTGCGACTTCGTCGTGGTCATGATCTACGACGAGCACGCGAACGGAACGGCCCCGGGTCCGATCTCGTCGATCGCGTTCTATCGCCGCATCCTCGGTGTCGCGCTGAAGGAGATCCCCCGCGAGAAGCTGGTCATCGGTCTCGCCAATTACGCCTACGACTGGACGGAAGACAGCGATTTCGCCGAGCCGCTGACCTACCAGCAGGCGCTCGTGCGCGTTCGCGAGAACCACCCGGGCGAGCCGCCGCAGCAGTTGATCGACTTCGACCCCGAGGCGCTCAACCCGACGTACTCATACGTCGACAGCCAGAACAAGCAGCACGAGGTCTGGATGCTCGACGCCGTCACCGCGGCGAATCAGTGGCGCATCGCGCAAGCCTACGCGCCGCGCGGCGTCGCGCTGTGGGCCCTCGGCATGACGGATCCGACGGTCTGGGCCTTCCTCGACAGAAAGAACGTCCAACTGCCGCCGGATGTGACGAAGCTGAAAGACGTCAAGTTTCCCTACGACGTCGACTTCACGGGAGAAGGCGGCGAGATCACCCGCATCGTTGCGCGTCCCACGGATGGCGCGCGAACGCTCGAAGTCGATCCGCGTACGCATCTCGTGCTCGATGAGAGCTACTCGTCGTTTCCGACGTCGTACCTGATCAGCCGCTCGGGATACCACCCGAAGATGATCGCGTTGACGATCGACGACGGCCCAGGGGCTCCGTACACCGCGGAGATGCTCGACGAGATGAAGGCGCTGAACGTGAAGGCGACCTTCTTCCTGATCGGCGAGAACGCGGAGCGGTACCCGAACCTCGTCAAACGCATCTGGGCCGAGGGACACGAGATCGGGAACCACAGCTACACGCATCCCAACATCGGCACGATTCCGGAGCAGCGCGCAAAGTTCGAGTTGAACGCGACGCAGCGCGTGTTCCAGGCGATCCTGCACCGTTCGACGATCCTCTTCCGTCCGCCGTACAACGCCGACGCCGCGCCGACCCGCTCCGAGGAAGTGCGGCCGATCGAGCTGGCAACGGACCTGAACTACATCACCGTCCTCGAGCTCCTCGATCCGCAGGACTGGAACACCGAAACGCGCAATCCGAACGGCTCGCTCCATCACCGGACGGCCGAAGAGATGTTGCAGAGCATCCTGCTGCAGATCGAGAATGAACACGGAAGCTGCATTCTTCTGCACGATGGCGGCGGCGACCGTTCGGAGACCGTCCGCCTCATCCCCATGCTCGTCAACACGTTACGGGGGAAGGGCTACACGTTCGTCAACGTCTCTGACCTCATCGGAGCGACCCGCGACCAGGTGAACCCGCCGGTGACGCCGTCGGACAACCTGATGCTCGCGAGCGATCGTGTGGTGTTCGAGGGGTACTACCTGTTCGAGCTGTTCCTCTCGATCATGTTCATCTCCGGGATCGTCCTCGGGACGCTCCGCGTCGTCTTCGTGACGATCCTGGCGTTCGTCGAGAAGGCTCGGGAGAAACGGGAGCGGTTCGACGGCAGCTATCAGCCGAAGGTCAGCGTCGTCATCGCCGCGTACAACGAGCAGAAGGTGATTGTGCGGACGATCGAGGCGGTGCTCGCGAACGGCTACCCCGATCTCGAGATCATCGTCGTCGACGACGGCTCGAAAGACGACACGTCCGGCGAAGTGATGCGCCATTTCCGCGACCGCGTACGCCTGCTGATGCAGGAGAACGCCGGCAAGGCGGCGGCGCTGAATACCGGGATCGAGCACGCGAGCGGCGAGATCATCATCGCGCTTGATGCCGACACGATCTTCGCGCGCGACACGATCCGCAATCTCGTCCGCCGCTTCGCGGACCCGATCGTCGGCGCCGTTGCCGGCAATGTGAAGGTCGGCAACCGGATCAATCCGCTGACCTACTGGCAGTCGATCGAGTACATCACGAGCCAGAACCTCGACCGGCGTGCGTATTCGGTCATCAACTCGGTGACGGTCGTTCCGGGCGCCGTCGGCGCCTGGCGTCGTGAGGCCGTGCTGCAGGCCGGCGGCTACACGACCGACACGATGGCCGAGGATATGGATCTGACGTGGCGGATCCGCCGCATCGGCTGGCGCATCGAGACGGACACTCATGCCGTCGGTTACACGGAGGCGCCCGATTCGTTCAAGTCGCTGTTCAAGCAGCGATTTCGGTGGGCGTTCGGGACGCTGCAGTCCCTCTGGAAGCATCGGCGGGCGGTCGGCCGCTACGGCTGGTTCGGACGCGTGATGCTGCCGTCGCTGTGGCTGTTCCAGATCCTCTATCAGGCCATATCGCCGTTCGTCGACCTGCAGATCGCCTGGTCCGTGAGCGACGTGATCGGCTCATGGGCGCGAACGCATTACCTGAAAGAGTGGCGCACGCTTCCCCAGGCGCTCGAGGAGCTTTACCTCGTCGGCTTCATGTACGCGTTCTTCTTCGTGATCGAGCTGATCGGATCGCTCGTCGCCTTCCGGCTCGATCGCGAGAACAACAAGATCCTCGTGTGGCTCTTTTGGCAGCGCTTCCTCTACCGCCAGCTCATGTACGCCGTTCTGATCAAGTCCGTGACCACCGCCCTCTCCGGCATGCGCACCGGCTGGGGCAAGCTGGAACGCAAGGGCACCGTGAAAGTGGTCGACATCCTCCCCGCGCCCGAGCCGGAAACGCCGTAGGCAGTTCTGTCATCCTGAGGTGGCGGAGCGGCGGAGCCGCGTAGCGCACCGAAGGATCCGGTGCTGAAACGAGTCATGCGTTCCGGCCCGCCGTAGCTGGGACGCGCTACCGGTTTCAGCAACGGATCCTTCGTCGTCCTCCGCTTCGCTGCGGCGACTCAGGATGACAGAAGGCCGTTACTTCGCCTCGACCGCTTCCTTTAGCTTCTCGGCCTGGAAGTTCGCCGTGAGCGGCTCGACGATGACGTCGAGATTGCCGTTCATGACGTCGGGGAGGTTGTGGACGGTGAGGCCGATGCGGTGGTCGGTGACGCGGTCCTGCGGGAAGTTGTAGGTGCGGATCTTCTCGCTGCGATCGCCGCTGCCGATCATCCCTTTGCGCGTGGCGGAGAGCTCGGCCTCGCGCTTCTGGCGCTCGATGTCGTACAGGCGCGCCTTGAGGACCTTCAGCGCCTTCGCCCGGTTCTTGATCTGCGACTTCTCGTCCTGACACGAGACGACCACGCCGCTCGGAATGTGCGTCATTCGGACCGCGGAGTAGGTCGTGTTGACCGACTGGCCGCCAGGGCCCGACGAACAGAACGTGTCGATGCGGAGGTCTTTTTCGTTGACGACGATGTCGATGTCCTCCGCTTCCGGGAGGACCGCCACCGTAATCGCCGACGTGTGAATGCGTCCCTGCGTTTCGGTCTGCGGGACCCGCTGCACGCGATGGACGCCCGACTCGAACTTCAGCCGCGAATAGACGCGGTTCCCTTCGATCTGGAGCGTCGCGTCCTTGATGCCGTTGACGGAGGAGTAGTTCGCGTCCGTCATGTCGACCTTCCACCGCTTCTGCTCGGCGTATCGGATGTACATCCGCATGATCTCGGCGGCGAAAAGCGATGCCTCGTCGCCGCCGGTGCCGGCGCGAATCTCGACGAAGACGTTCTTCTCGTCGTTCGGGTCCTTCGGCTGCAGGAGGACCTGAATCTCCTTTTCGAGCTCCGGCCCACGAGGCTCCAGGTCGGCAATCTCCATCTGCGCCAACTCGCGCATCTCGTCGTCTGCCGCGAGCATCTCGCGGGCATCGGCGAGTCTTTTTCGTACATCTTTTAGCTGGCGATATTTTGCGACGACATCATCGATCTCGGAGATCGCCTTCATCGTGTCGCGGTACGCGGCGACGTCGGTGACGACGCTCGGATCAGCGATCTTCCGCTGCAGCTCGTCGTAGCGTTTTTCGATGTCGGTGAGTTTTTCTTCGTACATAAGCTCTAAGCTCCCAGCTCTAGGCTGTAAGGGGGAGGGTGGGATAGAGCTTAGCTAAGCGACGGCGGCTTGTTCCGGCTCGACGGCGTCGTAGAGGAGCGCCTCTTTGAGCGCCACGATCGCGACCTCGAGCTGCTTGTCGTCCGGCTCCTTGGTCGTGATCCGCTGCAGCCAGAGGCCGGGTTGGATCAACGTACGGCAGACCGCGCTGTCGAGATGACGCGCCGAGAAGCGGATGATCTCGTAGGCGAGACCGGCGATCACGGGGATCAGCACGACGCGCGCGCCGAACTTCACGAGGAACGGTGCGGTCGACGGCACGAGCGAGAAGACCAGGATCGAGATCGCCATCACGAACATGAGGAAGCTCGTGCCGCAGCGCGGATGGAGCGTCGACTTCTTGCGGGCGTTCTCGACAGTCAGCTCTTCGTTCGCCTCGAACGTGTAGACCGTCTTGTGCTCGGCGCCGTGGTACTGGAAGACGCGCCGGATCTCCTCCATCAACGAGATACCGAAGATGTAGGCGAAGAAGAAGATCGCACGCAGGACGCCGTCGATGGCGTTGTACTCGAGGTTCCCCATCTGCGGCGCGAAGTAGTGGCGGATGAGGTTCGTGATCCCGAGCGGCGCGAGAATGAAGAACCCGACGCCGAGGACCAGAGCGAACGCCATCGATCCCGCGACGGCCCAGTTCGACATCTCCGGCTCGCCGTCTTCCCCTTCCGTCGCCACGCTCGCCGAGTAGTTGAGCGCGCGCATGCCGAGGATCAGCGACTGGATCAGAACGACCGAGCCGCGGAGCACCGGCGCCTTCAGGAAGGGATACTGCTTGGTGATCGAAGTGAGCTTGTCCTTCTTGATCGAAATGCCGCCGTCCGGCTGGCGGACGGCAACGGAGTAGCCGGTGAGCGAGCGCATCATGACGCCCTCGATCACCGCCTGTCCGCCGATGAGCATGTCGACGTTCTTGTCAGTCGAGCTGGGCATCGACGAGGTAATCCCGTTCGTGAACGCGTTGAACGCGCCGACGAAGAGCCTCGCTGCACCCGACCACGACTGACGAACGGACATTACTTCTTCGCCGCCTTCGTCGCCGTTTCCTTCTTGGCGTAGCGCTGCGTGAAGCGCTCGATGCGGCCTGCCGTGTCGAGGAGCTTCTGTTTGCCGGTGAAGAACGGGTGGCACTTCGAGCAGATCTCGACGCGCAGCTCTTTCCGGGTCGATCCGGTGGTCCACGTCTCGCCGCAGGCGCAGTGAACCGGGACCTGCTGATATTTCGGATGAATCTCTGCTTTCATTGAACTCAACCTCGAATGTTGAATGTGCAGCGGATTGGAAAACGGCGAGTATACGGGAAAAATTCTGCCGTTACTTCGCGCCGAAAAGCCTGCAAATCCAGAAGGTTACCGTTCCGATGATCGCGGCGCATGGGATCGTCAGCACCCAGGCCCAGACGATCTGGCCTGCAACGCCCCAGCGAACCGCCGACAGCCGCCGCGTCGAACCGACCCCGACGATCGCTCCGGTGATGGTGTGCGTCGTCGAGACCGGGATGCCGAACGAGCTCGCCAGAAACAGCGTCGCCGCGCCGGCCGTCTCCGCCGCGAAGCCGCCGACCGGCTGCAGCTTCGTGATCTTCGATCCCATCGTGCGGATGATCCGCCAGCCGCCGGAGAGCGTCCCGAGGCCGATCGCGGTGTGCGCGGCGAGGATGACCCAGACCGGAATCGAGAAGACCTTGATGTAGCCGGCGGTGAAGAGCACGCCGGCGATGATGCCCATCGTTTTCTGCGCGTCATTCGTGCCGTGGCCGAGCGAGTACAGCGCGGCCGAGAGGAGCTGGAGGCGGCGGAAGAGCGCGTCGACGCGGCGCGGCGTCGATCGCCGGAAGATCCAGAGCGTCAGTACGGAGATCGCATAGCCGAGAACGAGGCCGATCACCGGGGCGAGGATGATGAACACCAGCGTCTTCGTCCAGCCGGAGAGGATGATCGCTTGCACGCCGGAGCGCGCGACCGCCGCCCCCGCATAGCCGCCGATCAACGCGTGCGAGGAGCTGGTCGGCAGGCCGAAATACCACGTGATGATGTTCCAGACGATCGCGCCGACGAGGCCGGAGAAGATGACGGCGAACGTCACGACCGCGACGTCGATCATTCCCTTCCCCATCGTCTTGGCGACCGCCGTCCCGAAACCGAATGCGGCGACGAAGTTGAAGAACGCGGCCCACGCCACCGCCTGGCCCGGCGAAAGCACGCGCGTCGAGACGACGGTCGCGATCGAGTTCGCGGCGTCGTGGAAGCCGTTGATGTAGTCGAACGTCAGCGCGACCCCGATGAGGCCGATGACGAGGAGGAGCTGGCTCGAGATCATCCTTGCTTCACGACGACGTTCTCGAGGAGATTCGCGACGTCCTCACACGCGTCGGTGGCGTCCTCGAGCAGGTCGAGGATCTCTTTCCACTTCATGACCGTGATCGCGTCGCGCTCTTCGTCGAACAGTTTGCCGACCGAGAGCATGTGTGCCCGGTCTGCCTCGTTTTCGAGCCGGTTGATCTCGACGCAGTGCTCCAGGACGACCGAGTGTTTGTTCTCGAGCGAGTCCATCGCCTTCCGCAGCTCGTCGGTCTGCGCCACGATGACCCGCGTCAGCTCGCGCGCGCCGCTCCGGCAGTGGTCGATGCGATAGAGCGAGAACAGCGCCGCGGCGTCGTCGATGGCGTCCATGACGTCGTCGAGCGTACGCGCCAGCGCGTGAATGTCCTCGCGGTCCATCGGCGTGACGAAGGTCTTGTTCAGGCGCTGGATGATCTCGTGCGTCAGGAAGTCGCACTTGTGCTCGACTTCCTTGATCTCGTGCACCTTGTCGATCGCCGGAGGCTCGCTCGCGAGCATCTCGTCGAGCAGCCTCGCGCCGGCGCGGAGCTGATCGGCCATCGCCCTGAAATCGTCGTAGAACTTCTCCTCGCGGGGAATCAGTCGGAAGTTGGCCACGCGGTCTCCTCGGAAAGCGCGCGAATTCTATACGACGGATGCGCAAAAAAATGACCGGGCGCGCCACGATGCGGCGCGCCCGGTCCACTCCCACCCAATCACGCTACGACGTCTTGTCGTGAGCCGGCGGCTGCGGCTGCTGCGCCGGTTTGCCGCGGCGCGCCAGCCCGCGCAGCCGCTTGATCTCGCGGACGTGCGGCATCAGCGCCGCGTTTGCCGGATCGCGAACGAGCTGCGTGCCGATCGAATACGCCTGGGCCGAGATCAGCGCGAGCTGATGACGGCGGGCGAAATTCGTTCCGGACACAGCCTGCAGAAGCGACCGGAGCTCGTCCTCGACGGCGCTCCAGCGCGTGTTCGCGTCCTGCAAACCGCGGACGTCCGATGCCGGACGGCCGAGGGCCTGCTGCACGTTCGTCGAGAAGTCGATCATGTTCACGCTCGACTGGACGATCTCGTGCGGCAGTTTCGCGATCCATCGCATCGCTTCCCGCTGTTCAGGCGTGATCGGCGTGGCTTCTCCGATCTGCGACCGAACGGCGCGCAGCTGCTCGACGACCGCTTCCGGGGTCAGGTTCGTGGGGCTATCTGTATTGATCACTGTCATATCGCCTCCTGGGGATGGTTGAGGCCGGGAGGGACGCCACGACTCGTCGACAAGCGAAACGTCCACCGGCTGGAAGTAGCGGCGACGCGCCGATACCTCCGGTTGATGTTCCCCGAGGTGTATACGCCTCGGGCGTCTCGCGGCAGGAGGAGCAAGCTCTACCCCCGCAACGGTAAAGGCTTTTATCCCATCCGGGAAACCCTTACCGCCGACAGCCGCTATTCGACAAAGTAATGCCCTTCTGAGTGTCTGTCAAGACCTAAGTTGATACAGGTGTATTACTTACGGCGAGCAGGAAACACCACGTCGCCGTCATTCCGCTGATGTTCCGGCGACCGGATTCCGGTTTCCGCTCGCCGGATTCCTGTACCCGGTAGCCGGAGTCGAGTCGCCGGGCGCCGGGTTCCCGTCTCCGCTCGCCGGAGTCGTGTTTCCGGCCGCCGGAGCCGCGTCTCCGGCCGCCGGATTCCTGATCCCGCCACCGGATTCCTAGCTTCGGTCGCCGGATTCCTGGTTCCGGCCACCGGATTCCCGGCTCCGGCCGGCGGATTTCAGACTCCAGCGGCCGGATTCGCCACTCCGCCGCCCGGTTCTGAACTTCCGGTCGCCGGGAACCGGACTTCGAACGTGGCGCCGCGTTCCGGGCGGTTGAACGCGCGAATTGACCCGCCGTGCAGGAGGACGAGGTGTTTGGTGATGGCGAGGCCGAGGCCGGTGCCGGGGACGGAGCGGCTCTTGTCGACGCGGTAGAAGCGATGGAAGATCCGTTCGAGCTCGGCGTGGGGGATCCCGTCTCCCTCGTCGGAGACACGAACGACCGCCCATCCGTCCTCGGACTTCACGTCGATATCGATCTTGCCGCCACCGTGCTTCTCCGCGTTGTCGATCAGGTTCGTGAAGATCTGCTGGGCACGGGTGACGTCGACGCGCGCCAGCGTGCGCTCGCCGCGGACGGTGACCGGCGCGCGCATGTCGTGCACGAGCTCGCGGATGACGTCGTACAGATCGATCTCCTGCTGCTCCAGCACCAGGTCGCCGGTCTCGATTCGGTTCAGCTCCGAAATCTCCTGGACCAGCCGCTCGATGCGCGCGAGCTGCCGAGCCATGACCTGGCGCAGCTTCTCTTCGTTCTCGGCCGAGAGCTCCCCCTGCTCGAACGTCTCGACGGCAGACCGCAGCCCCGCGAGCGGCGTCCGCACCTCGTGCGAGAAGTCGTCGAGGAACTCGCTGCGGATCTTCTGGAGCCGGTCGAGCTGGGTGATGTCGATGAGCAGCGCCACGGCCGCCACCTCGGTCGACGAGGCGACCGGAAACACACGAATCTCGATCAGCCTTTCGCCGACGCGTGCCTGGCTCGTCGACTGCTCCCCTTTCAGCGCGTGATCGAACGCGGCGAGGAGCGGGTGGGACCGCGCCACTTCCGGTAGCGAGCGGCCGACGATCGCCCCCTGCATCCCGAACATCTCGTTCACGCGCTCATTCGCGAGCACGATGCGGCCGCGCGGAGAGAGCGCCAGGAGCCCTTCGCCGAGGGATGCCGCGATTTGCTCCATCGTGCCGCGCTGCTCCTGCCCCCACGCCCGCTCGCGCAGGAGCGCGACGCGCAACTCCTCGATGGCGCGCGCGAGGTCATCGAGCTCGCCGTGGTACTCGCGGTCGTGGATCGGGTGCTCGAAGTCGCGCGTGCGATCGGTGAGGGTGTCGAGATCGCTCGCTCGCCGCAGCGCCCAGGTGAAGACGCCGCCCCACGGCAGCATGAACGCGGCGAACACGCAGACGCCGAGGATCGTCGCTCCCGCCTCGGAGACCCCGACGCGATGCAGCAGATAGCCGAACGCGCCCGCCACTGCCGCCGCGATGCCGACCGAGAGGAACAGGAGGGCGCGCAGCGGATGCATTCAGCGCGTCAGTTCGAGATCGGCAGCTCGATCGTGAACCGCGATCCCTGCCCTTCCTCGCTCTCGACGGTGATCGATCCGCGGTGCGCCTCGATGATCGCCTTGGCGATGTAGAGCCCGAGACCGAGACCGCCGTAGTAGCGCGAAGAGACGTTCCGCGCGCGATGGAAGCGCTCGAACAATTGCGGGATCTCGTCCTTCGGGATGCCGATGCCGTGGTCGGCGACGGAGGTGGCTAGGTAGCCGTCCTCCACCGTCACGGTGACGTCGATGTCGGTCGTCTCCGGCGAGTACTTCAGCGCGTTCGACAACAGGTTGTCGATCACCTGCCGCATGCGATCGGGATCGGCAGTGACGATGCGATCGGTCGCACGGCTCGTGTCGAGCCGGATCGACCGACCGGGGTTCTGAACGCGGAAAGCGGAAGCGCGCCGCTCCAGGAACTCGGTCCAGCGGATTTGCTGCGGATGGATCTGCAGGCGGTTCGTCTCGATGCGCGAGACGTCGAGGAGCTCCGAGATCAGTCCCATCATGCGATCGATCTCGCCGAGGACCGCGGTCAAGTACGTCGAGCGCTCGTCGGCGCTCAGTTCGTTGACCGTCTGCGCCAGGAGCTGCGTGTAACCCTTGATCGTCGTCAGCGGCGTGCGCAGCTCGTGCGACGCGACCGACAGGAACTCGTCCTTCTTGCGGTCGAGCTCCTGCAGCGCGGTGATGTCGCGGATCACGAGGACGGCGCCGACGACTCCACCGCTTTCGATCGGTGCCGCGGCGATCGAAAGATCGAGGTCTTTTCCAGTGATCAGGTGCCGTCCGATTGCGAGGTAGTCGGGAACGATCCCGCCGCCAAGTGCGCGCGCGAACGGAAGGTCCTCGTCCGGGATCGGACGGCCGTCGGGATACCGGAGAGTGAAGCGTTCGAACGACGCGTTCTCGATCGCCTCGGTGCGCGACCCGAGACCGAACATCGCGAGGGCCGCCTGGTTGACGTCGACGACCTCTCCCTTCGCGCCGTAGACCCACAGTCCGTCGGTCATTGACGACAGGATCGAGTCGAGACGTGCCGACCGCTCCGCCATCATCTGCGCCAGGTCTTCGATCTCCCGCTTCGCCTTCACCTGCTCGGTGACGTCCTGGATGAGGATCGTGATGCTCTGCGTGATTCCCGAAAAACGGCCGCGGACGGCGCTGATGATGCGGTTCACGTAACGCGGCGCCGGCTTCGACGCGATCTCCCACGCTTCGTCGATGCGCGTCTCGCCGCTCTCCGCCACCTGCTTCAGCGTTCGCTCGAAATCGGGGAAGACCTCGTCGACGCGGAGTCCGACCACCTTCGTGTCGGGCGGCACTTTCCCGAACTCTTCGGCGAAATCGGCGAAGCGCGCGTTGACCAGCTCGAAACGCAGCTCGTCGGCCGAGATCGCCGCAATGCCGACCGGCGCGTTCTCGAGCACCGCCTCGAAGCGGACGCGCGCGTCGACCTCCCGGCGGGCCAGCTCTTCGGCGGCGCGGTGGCCTTCCTGCGAGATGCGGGTCAGCCGGTGAATATGCGCCGCCGCGCCGATGCGCTCGGCGATCGCCTGCGCGAACTCGAGGTCCTCGGCGTCGAAGTTTCTGCGCTCATCGGACCGCGCCATGACCAGCACGCCGATTCGGTCTCCGTACGACTCGATCGGTACGGCGACGAGCGTCAGCTCATTCAAGGCGGTCATGATCGCGGCGTCCCCGGGGCCGCGGGCAAAGTCGATGATCGCATTCGCCTTCACGTCGGCGAAGAAGAGCGGCCGTCCGATCTGGAACACCGTTCCGGGGATGCCTTCGCCAGCGTGATACGGCTCCGTCGTGAGGTACTCACGGAAGCGGAGCGCCGCATCGGCGGTCGGTGCGACGGAGCTCATGCCGACCATGTGCAGCTCGCCGGAAACCGCGGAGTAGAGATAAATCATCGCGGTGCCGATGATGGCGTCGGCGACGCGGTGCGCCGCCTCGTCGAGGTTGTCGAACGTCGGCTGTACCGTCACCGATTCGAGGCCGAGGTTCGCGAGACAGTCGGCGCGGCGGCGGCGCCACGACTCGCGCTCCGCGTTCTGGCGCTCTTCCGTGACGTCGCGCGAGAGAACGACCGAGCCGATGATGCGTCCTTTGTCGTCGCGGATCGGTGCGGCCTTCAGATTGATGACGCGGTCGTCGTTCGTCCGCGGATCGCGCACGAGGTAGTCCGACTTCACGACCTCGCCCCGTATCGCGCGCATCGACGGCAGCTCTTCCGTCGAGAGTGGACTTCCGTCCACATACCGATGGCGACTACTGCGCAGGCGGCCCTCCGGATCGGGCGTGAAGAGATACGCCGGCTCGCGCGTCGCCGCGAGGTTCATCCGTTCCAGCTCGCCGCGCGCGTTGTAGATCGCGGCGGACTCCGGGATCTGATCGAGGATCGCGTTCACCTTGGCCATGTCGCGCTGCGACTGCGCGCGCAGCATGGCGTTGTTGAGTGCGAGCGTGGCGTAGCGGCCGATCTCGTTGAAGATCGCGATCTCTTCGGTCGTCCACCGGCGTCCCGCGTGATCGCTGAGACCGAAGGCCCACGGCTCGCCTTCGCGCGGCCGCAGCACCTGCATCAGCACCGAATGCGCGCCGTAGCGCTCGATGAGTTCCGGATCGAGGTCGGCATCGCCCTCGTACGCGGTGACCGGCATCGGCGACTCCATCGCGCGGCGGACCAGCGCCTGCGACCCGGTCATGGGGATGAGCGCGTTCTCGCGCGCCTCGTTCGCCTCGATCTCCTCGCCGGCGATGACGACCACCGCCTTCGCGACTTCGACCTGTTCGTTGACCGGATGGAGGAGCCATCCGCGATCGGCGGCGAGCTCCTCGCGCGTGACGCTCACGATGCGCCGCACGACGTCCTTCATCTCCCAGGCGCCCGTGAACGACTCGAGAACGCCGGCGAGGAAGCGGTACCGCTCTTCCGAAAGCGCCGGGCGCTCCGACGTGAGGTGCGGGTCGAGATAGCGGGTCATGAGCCGGCGCACGGCGTTGTCGTCGCTGCCGTCTCCCTCCGGCAGGCGCAGCACGCGCGTCATCGGTTGCTTCGCTTCGGCGGCGGCCCGGACGCGTTGCAGCGTGCTCTCGTCGTCGACCGCGATCAGGCTGAACGGATGCTCTTCGAGCAGCGAGAGCGCTTCATCGGAGGATTTCGCGACGACCGGGGTGAAGTGGAGGGAACGCGCAACATCGGCACTCGCGCGCGCAGCGTGCTCTGTCGCCACGATCAGGACGTGATTGGGCATGGAGTGACCGGCTCCCCGAGCCGGACATTCATCGTACCAACATTAAATGTGGACGAGACGATAAATCGAGGTCGCGGGCGGGATCTGCGACTTCGAATCGAACACGACATAGTTGCGAACGGCCGCGGACGCGATGTGCTCCACGCCGTCGTCCGACGTCAGCACCAGCATCGAGTCGCGCTTCTCGAAAACCTCATCGAGTACGGCGGTCGCGGTCGTACCGCATCCGGCGACGACCGATCGGCCGTCGTTGAGGACCATCCAGACGAGTCTCGGCATCTCTCGTTCAATCTTGGGCGGAACTGCCGGCGCTGCCGTGATCTCGCTCACGCTCTTAGAATCGCACCATGGCGAAGCGCTCGTTTGACGATCTCGTAAAGCTCATGACAACTCTTCGTGGCCCCGGCGGCTGCCCGTGGGACCGCAAACAGTCGCTGCCGAGCTTGAAACCGTATGTCATCGAGGAGTCGTACGAGGTCGTCGACGCGATCGACCGCGATGACCGCGGCGCGCTCCTCGAAGAAATCGGCGATTTCCTGTTGCAGGCCGTCTTCATCACCGAGATCACGCGCGAAGAGGGATCGTTCGACATCTACGACTCGATCACCGCGATCCACGACAAGCTCGTGCGCCGCCACCCACACGTCTTCGGCGACGTCGAGGCGAAAGATGCGGATCAGGTGCTCGTCAATTGGGAGAAGCTGAAGCGCGACGAGCGGAAGTCGGAGAACAAGGGCATTCTCTCGGGCGTCCCGCAGTCGTTGCCGGCGCTCCTGCGCGCCGAACGGCTCACCGAGAAAGCGGCGCGCGTCGGCTTCGATTGGGAGCGGACGGAAGACGTGCTCGTGAAGCTCGAAGAGGAGACGCGCGAGCTCCACGAGGCGATCGCGAGCGGTGAAAACGAGCGCATTCACGACGAGCTGGGCGATCTTCTCTTCACGATCGCGAACATCGCGCGCAAACTGAACGTTCACGCCGAGGAGGCGCTGCAGTCGACGAACCGGAAATTCACGCGCCGTTTCGAGTGGATGGAGACGAAGGTGCATGCGAGCGGACGGAATCTCGATCAGCTCACGCTCGAGGAGATGGACGCACTGTGGGACGAAGCGAAGGCCGAAGAACGCGCGTAGTCGTATTTGTCGCGGCGATCCTCATCGGGCTGCACTTCATCGGCGCGCCGATGGCGCTCTACGCGATCGGCGAATACCGCGCCCACGTCTCGCATCACCTCACCGGCATCGTGCAGTGCCGCTTTACGCCAACCTGCAGCGCCTACGGCCAGGGCGCGATTCAGAAGTACGGCTTCTACGTCGGCACCGCGAAAACGATCTGGCGCGTCGCCCGCTGCGGCCCCTGGACGAAGCTGGGCACCGTCGACCCGCCGTAGCTACTCCAAAGGTGCTTCCGCGCTCGGGCAGAGCTCGTTGAGGCGGCACTCGGAGCACTTCGGCTTGCGGGCGATGCAGATCGTGCGGCCGTGAGCGATCAGACGATGCGAGAAACTCGTCCACTCCTTCTGCGGGATGAGCTTCATCAGATCCTCTTCGATCTTCACCGGATCGGAGTTCTCCGTGAGACCGAGGCGGCCGGAAAGACGCGCGACGTGCGTGTCGACCACCACGCCGACCGGCTTCTTGAACGCGTTCGACAGCACCACGTTCGCGGTCTTGCGTCCGACGCCGGGGAGCATCGTCAGCTCCTCCAT
>DASYSN010000336.1:0-2697 GCA_036003305.1 Thermoanaerobaculia bacterium | reverse complement strand
AGCGTCCCTGAAACGTAGTTCATCAGGTAGAAGTCGACGCGCTTGCGGATGAGCGTCCCGCTGCCGCGGAAGTAGTACTCGATGGTGTCGAGCGGCTTCACGATTGCCGCCTCGAGCCCGGTCTCCTCCAACACTTCCCGCAGCGCCGCCTGTTCGGTGGTCTCCCCCTCGGAGACCGCGCCTTTCGGCAATCCCCACCGCAGCCGGCCGCGCGTGGCAATCAATGCGACATACGGCACGCCGTCGCGAAACGAAAGCACCGCGCCGCCGGACGAGTGCTCATTCCGCATTGCTCGCCTCGCTTGCGCCATCCAGCTCCCATTTTAGCGGTGAGACATGACGCTAGTCGTTTTTTCCGAAAAGGCGTACATTTCCGGCAAGCGCACAGCACGAAGCAGTTCGAGGAGGAGGAGCAGATGCCTTTTCTCACCACCGTGACGGTAGTGGGCCTTGTCGTTCTCGCGGGACTGGTGTGGCTGTTCATGCGTACACGCCAGCAGGACCTCATCGCGGACATCCTCGCGAAGAGAAAGGGATCCTCGAAACTCGTCGCGAGGGCCGAATACGTCGAAGGGATGCAGAAATACCAGGTCGCGTTGTCGCTCACGGCGACCGCGATCTATTACCAGAACCCCGACCTCGACGCGTCGTTCGATCTGAAGGACATCGAAGAGGTCGAGTACGACGACGAGCTCGCGACCGGCCGCGCGGTCACGCATGGCTGCCGCGCACTTCGCCTCCGTTCGCACGGGCACACGTTCGAGTTCATCCTTCAGCCGGCCGACTGCTCGCAGTGGATGGCGGTGCTCCCGGCGCATCACGCGGACGAGCCGGCGGCGCAAACGGCCTGACGGAATGCCCTTGCGCGGCACACCTGTTGAGCTGTGACGCGGCTAAGTCGGGGTGTAGCGCAGTCTGGTAGCGCACCTGCTTTGGGAGCAGGGGGTCGGAGGTTCGAATCCTCTCGCCCCGACCACGCGCCGTTTCTTCCTGCCCGTCCCCGTAGCTCAGGTGGATAGAGCAACAGCCTTCTAAGCTGTGGGTCGCAGGTTCGAGTCCTGCCGGGGACGCCAACGGAGCTGCGCGCTCCGCTTTTTCGAAGCTGACGCGGTAGTTCGATTTCGCGAAGCGGCGATTCCACTTCCCGTGAAGATCAAGGCTTCTTCACGAAGACCAGATCGCCCCAGATGAGGTCTTTGCCGGGATCGGGAAGACCGACCTTCACGAGGACGCCGCCGTCCGTCGGCGTGGTCGAGATCAGCGGCTGCGGGCAGCAGGCGGTGGCGTTCACCCGGCTCCGTTGCACGTCGAGCGAGGCCACGCCGTCGACGTGAAAGTACATCGCGTCTCCCGGCAGAAACAGTTTGTGCGTCCAGCCGGGATGGCTGCAGCCACCCTGATCTCCGTAATCGCGCGCGAAGAAGGACCAGGTCTGCGTCGTCGCGTCTTCGTTCGTGAGCACCGCGAAGAGATAGATCGGATGCAGCTCGGTGTGCGCTCCCTCGGAGCCGAAGTGTTCGTTGTCGAAGTTCAGCAAGCCGATGATCTTCGCGCGCCTGCCGTTGACGAGGCGCGCCGGGCCGGCGCGGCTGTTGTCGGCGCACCGGAAGTGCTCCCACCACGTCGCGTCGTCGCCGCACACGCGGCGCATGTGGCCCGTGACCTCGTGACTCGAGAACTCGCCGTGGATCACCCGGCGGTTCAGGCTCTTGTAGAGATCATTGCCGGTCGCGACGGCGTGCTCGTTCGTGTCGATGCCGAAGTCGTAGTCGCCGTCGAGCGTCTTGGTTTCGTAGTAGACGCGCGCGTCGAAGTACGCGGCCGCCCAGTTCGCGTGGCCGTGAATCGCCCCCGAGAACATGTGCATCAAGACCATGCCGCACCAGACGTGGGGAAACCCCGCCTCGTCGACGTCGGTGTCCCACTCCGTGCACCGCGGCGAGTTGACCCACGTCTCTTTTTCGCCGTGAACCTCTGCGAAGTCGTTGCACATGACGTGGCTGTTCGGCAGCTTGCCGGTCGTCTCGTGGTAGTACCAGTCGGGATTGACCGGAAGGTAGTTGTCATCGACGGAGTGCCATGACAGGTCGAGCGGAGCGGCGGGAGCGGGGTTCGCCTGGGGCTGTGCGGTCGAAGTCTGCGGCTGGCGCTCGATGCGGATCCACGCGGGCGCCGAGCATCCGCCGCTCATCGGACCGTCGTAGCCCACGCGCGCGTAGTCTTCGGCGTCGTACCCGATCTCGAGCGCGAGCGGGCCGGTGCGATGCGGCGGCAACATGCTGATGTGCAGCGGCCGGTCGACGACCGTGCCGATGCGGACGAGACCAGCGGTGGCGCCCGGAATGTTGATTCGTCCGTGATAGAGCCGGTCGCTGTTCTTTCCGGCCGGCGCGACGTAATCGCGCCAATCGCCCCCGCCGACGTTCACGCAGCCGCCGGCGTGCACGATCACCTCGTCGCCGGGATTGAACGTGATGTCGTTTCGCACGACGCGCGGGTGCGTGACGTCCGGCTTCACGATCTCGAACTGGTCCGCGAAGGCGGGAGCCGCGAGGAGGATCAGAAACAGCAACAACGAACGCGACATCACAACTGGTGTTCGAGAATGGGCATGAGCATCTGGATCGCGATGAGGCGCAACGCCGGCGCCTGCGGAGCGGTCTGGATCGTCCAGGCGTTGTCGATGTGGCGATCGAT
>DASYSN010000335.1:0-3264 GCA_036003305.1 Thermoanaerobaculia bacterium | reverse complement strand
CCCCAGCCGAGGCCCTGCTGGTACGTGTAGACGCGCCGCGGCATCCCTTCGAGTCCGAGAATGTGCATCGGGAAGAAGGTGAGGTTGAAGCCGATCAGGAGCAGCCAGAAGCTGAGCTGCCCGAGCTTCTCGCCGTACATGCGGCCGGTCCACTTCGGGAACCAGAAGTAGAACGCGCCGAATAGAGGGAAGAGTGCGCCGCCGATCAGGACGTAGTGGAAGTGCGCCACGACAAAGTAGGTGTCGTGCACCTGGACGTCGAGCGGCACGGACGCGAGGATGACCCCGCTCAACCCGCCGATGATGAAGACGACGAACCAGCCGAGGACGTAGAGGACGGGCGTGCGGATGGTGAGCTTGCCGGTCCAGATGGTGATGATCCAGTTGAAGATCTGCGCGCCGGTCGGGATCGCGATCATCATCGACGCGGCGGTGAAGAAGCTCTGGCCGAGCTGCGGCAGTCCGGTCGCGAACATGTGGTGGACCCACAGTCCGAACGCCATGAACGCGGTGAAGACGAGCGACGCGACCATCACCGGGTAGCCGAAGATTTTCCGGCGTGTGAATACGGTGAGGATGCTCGACACGTATCCCAGTGCCGGGATGAAGATGATGTAGACCTCGGGGTGTCCGAAGAACCAGAACAGGTGCTGGTAGAAGATCGGATCGCCCCCCTCGGAGCGGTTGAAGAAGTGGGTCGAGACTTCGCGGTCGAGGCAGAGGAAGCCGCTGTCGAGCATCACAGCGGGCATCGCGAAGATGATCATGAAGGAGATCACGATCATCGACCAGACGAAGAGCGGGATGCGGTTGAGCGACATGCCGACCGCGCGCTGTTTGAACGCGGTGACGCTGATCTCGATGGCGACGGAGAGCGCCGAGATCTCGGTGAACGTGATCATCTGCGCCCACGTGTCGGCGCGCTTGCCGGGATCGAATTGCGGGCCGGAGAGCGGGACGTACGCGAACCAGCCGGCGTCGGGACCGGCGTGGAGCAGGAACATGGTGTAGAGGAAGATGCCGCCGGCGAGGTAGATGAAGTAGCCGAAGGCGTTGAGTTTCGGGAAGGCGACGTTGCGCGTCCCGACCATCAGCGGGACGAAGTAAATCGCCATCCCTTCCATGACCGGAACGGCGAAGAGAAACATCATCGTCGTCCCGTGCATCGTGAAGATCTGGTTGTAGAGGTCGGGATTGAGCAGCGTGTTCTCGGGCCGCGAAAGTTGCAGCCGCATGAACGCCGCCTCGATCCCGGCCGCGGTGAAGAAGCAGAACGCGGTGATGATGTATCTCAGCCCGATCTTTTTGTGGTCGGTCTCGGAGAGCCAGCCGATGATGCCGGGAGCGTGAGCCCAGGTTTTTTCGAGGGCTTCGACCTCGGTCATCGCATCTCCCGCAGCCGCGGAGCGGCGAGATCTCTGTAGCCCAACGCGTAAGCGTTGGGGATACAGGGTCCGTAAGAGAGCGAGCCGCGGAGCGGCGACATTTTGTCGGCCGCCGCGATATGTCGCCGCTCCGCGGCTCGTAAATCGGGTGATCGGCATTCCCAACGCTTACGCGTTGGGCTAACGAGGTTTCGCCGCTCCGCGGCTCGGCTCATCGCAGGTTCTCCAAGTACGCGAGCAGGTCCTGCAGGTCGGTGCCGGCGATCTGGTTGGGGGGCATGACGGTTCCCGGTTTGATGGCGGGGGCGTTGACGATCCAGCCGCCGAGGTTGCCTTTGGTGTTCAGCAGCTCGCCCGCGGCGAGGGTGGGGCGGGCGGCGAGGTGGGTGAGGTCGGGGCCGATGGTGGCGTAGGCGTCGACGCCGGTGATGGCGTGGCAGTTCACGCACGGCAGCGAGAGGAAGACGTCGCGGCCGTGGCGCTGCTCGGGCGTCACGGGATCGTTCGCCGGCGTCTGCTGGTGGCTCTTCCACTGCTGGTATTTTTCGTTCGGCTCCGCGACGACGACGAGCGCCATGTGCGCGTGCTGCAGTCCGCAGAACTCGGCGCATTGCGAGCGGAAGACGCCGGGACGGTCGGCTTCGATCCAGAGTTTGTTGACGCGTCCGGGGATGAGGTCGCGCTTTCCGTTGAGGTTCGGGATCCAGAGCGAGTGGATCACGTCGCGCGTAGCGAGACGGAGCAGCACCGGCTGGTGCAGCGGGATGTGAATCTCGTTCGCAGTCTTGAACGATTTGTCGGGCTCGGGATCGGGGTACTGCACTTCCCACCACCACTGATGTCCCGTGACGTCGATCTCAAGCGAGTCCGAGTTCAACTCGCCGTACGTTCCGACCGCGCTTCCGGTGGCGACGCTCGCGATGAGAAGTCCGATCAGTGTGAGCGTCGTGATCCCGACGGCGACTCCAACCGTGATCGAGTGCGGCCGCTCCTCGGCGTCGCTGGTTTGAGGCGCCGTGTTCTTGTGCGCGCGCCAGACGGCGACGAGCATCCAAAGGACGACGATGACGTAGACGGTCGTCAGCACGACCATGTAGCCGTTCCACAGCGATCCGATCCGGCTCGCCTGGATGCCCGCGGGATGGAGGACGCTCTGGATCACTCCTCCGCCTTCTTCGCCTGCATCTCCTCGGCGCGCACAGGCGTCGCGTTCTGCGGCTCGAGGTTGGACATCGAGCGCACGTAGGTGACGAGCTGCCAGATCTGGTAGTCGGGGATGTGCCCGCCCCACGACGGCATCCCGTTCGGACGCCCTTCGGAGATCGACTCGTAGATGTTGGCCGGCGAGCTGCCGTAGATCCACTCGTCGTCCATCAACGGCGGGCCGATGCCGCCGCCGCCGTGGAAGTGGCATCCGCTGCAGTTGTACTGCTCGAAGAGCTGCTGTCCCTGGCTGATGGCCCAGGCGTTCCCTTCGTACGGGTTCTTCAGCGCGGTGGCCGTGAGGAGCTTCGCTCCCGGTTGGTTCTTCCCTTCGCGCACGGGAATCACGCGCTGCGACTCCGAGGCGCTCGCGGTGATGGAGCGGGTTTCGCGGTGGCAACCGAGAGCGGAGAGGGCGATCAGAGCGCAGAGCGCAGAGCGGAGAGCGGAGAGGATGAAATCTCCCATCTCCCATCTCCCCACTCCGCTCTGGCTAGACACGGGGCACCCCGTACGAATCGAGAATCCGCTCGATCTCCGGGCGGCGGCGTTCGATCTCGGCGTCGAGGCGGTCGCGGAGCCGGGTGTCGCCGCGGCGCACGCCCATGGAGATGTCGAAGACGAAGGGGAGGAACGGCGGGTCGATTTGCGGCGAGACCGGCGTGATCTCGAGGCC
>DASYSN010000334.1:0-8534 GCA_036003305.1 Thermoanaerobaculia bacterium | reverse complement strand
GGAGCGTCTCGAGGTCTTCCTGGCGTCGCTCGATTTGCTCCGAGAGTGCGTCGGCGAGCTCGGGATGTGCGATGAGGAGCGGCTGCAGCGCGTTCTTGCCGATCTCGATCGCAACGACGTCCGTGAGTGCGATGACGTCCGCCGTCCGCGTCTCGCCCGTGAGGAGCGCCATCTCGCCGACGACGTCTCCCTCGCCGAGCTGCGCCACTTCGTGAATGCCGGCCGACGAGTCGTCCGGGATGCGTACGGAAACGCTGCCGCCGTCAATCACGAACATCGAGGTGCCCGCACCGCCGTGGCGGATGATCGTCTCCCCCTTCGAGTAGACGTGTATCTCGGCGCTGTCGGCGATCGACTGAAGTCCGGAATCCGACAAAGGCGTGAGGATGTCGACGTCGCGAAGCCGCGCCAGCAATTCCTCACGGCTGATCTTCATTTGCTGATCGGCCGCCGGCGGCGTGTACGGATGGTACGCACGAACCGGGAACGGGATCGCGATCTCGTTGCGCCGCATCGCGTACCAGACCGCCTTGCGAATGTCGGCGTCGATGCGGTCGCGCAGCATGTAATCGCGCATGAAGTATTTGATCTCGTACGTCACGGCGGAGTCGCCGAAACCGGCGACGCGCGCGAAACACGGCATCTCGCGGTCGACGCCGTCCACGTGCGATGCGGCACGCTGCAGCACGTCGATGACCATCGCCGGCGCGAAGTGGTAGTCGATGCCGACCTGGAGGACTCGCGCGTTCGGGTTGTTCGCCGGAAACACCTCCAGCCGCTCCCGTGCAAGGAGCGAGTTCGGGATCATCACGACGTCGTTGTTGTAGGTCCGGATCTTCGTCGCGCGCCAGCTCACGTCCTCGACGCGTCCCATGAAGTCGCCGGACTTGATCACGTCGCCGACTTCGAAGCTGTCCTCCATGTGCATCGCGATGCCGGAAATGAGGTTCCCGAGGGTGTCCTGCAGCGCGAGGCCGAGGACGGCCGCGAGGAGCGCGCCGCCGCCGAGGAGCGTCCGGAGGTCGTATTTGAAGATCGTGGTGAAGAGAGAGCCGAAGAGCAGGAGATAGAGGATCAGCCCGATCACGTCGCGCAGGAGCGGAGGCGCGGAGACGCCGCGGCGCCGCGCCATCGCGAGGTCGAATACGAAGGCGTCGAAGAGCCGGACGACGAGCAGGACCAGCGGGATGTACGCCGCGAACCGGAGGAGCGCGAGGTCCTTGCCGAAGACCTCGCGGAGGTCGCCCAGGCGCGGCAGGATGCGCGGATCGTGCTGCAGAAGCGCGTAGATCCCGAAGAGCGCGATACTCGAAAGAAGCGGGAAGAAGAATCGGGAGCGATCCGTCGAACGCACTACTCGCCGCCTCCGGCTCGCCGTGCCCGCGCGATGCTCCGGATGTCGCGCACGCCGACGATCAGGTGGATCACGCCGATCCCCGAGATGAAGCCGCGGACGAACGGGTTGTCAGCCCAGAGTGCGATGGCGACGTGGTGGTGCAGAACCGGATTCAACGTCCAGACGCGCGTCCACGGGGCGATGGTGAAGAAGACACCTGCCTCGAGGCAGTACAGGGCGAAGAACAGAGGGACGGACACCCGGCGATTGTAATCGCCGGGCGTTGTCAGTTGTGCTTCTCGTGCCCTTCGTGAGCGCCGCCGTTGCCGTTGCCGTGGCTTCCACCGCCGTCGTTATGCGGAGGAGGCGGAGGCGGAGGCGACGAACGGCCGCTGCCGCTGTTTCCCGTGCTGCCGCTGCTGCCGTGCGAGCCGGTGTCACGGCTGCCGCCGGAGTTGTGCGAGCCGCCGCGATCACCCGGGTAGACGCGCGGGCCGCCGATGGCGTCGATGATGCGGCGCGGAATCGACGAGCTGCCGCGATCGACGGGACCCTTTGAGCCTGTCGGGGCCGACGAGCCGGAACCGTTGTCGCCGGTGCGGCCGCGGACCGCCCGCCGGCGCCACTCGTCCGACGACGAATTCGGATTGTTGTTCGGATTCGGATTCGTCGTCGTCGACGGCTGCGGCTCGTTCGGCTGAGTCACCCGCCCGAGGCCGGTGTTGCCGCCCGGCTCGATCGGACGGCTGCGAACGTCGCGGTCGCGCCAGGCGCCGCCGCGGTCGTTCGACGATCCGTTCGACGATCCATTCGACGATCCATTGTTGTCGCGGCGAATGCGGTTGTCATAAGTCGGAGCGATGGCTCCAGCACCTGTTGGTGTGACCGGCCCGTTCCCGATCGGAGCCAGACCTCCGCCGCCGATCGGCGCAACGTTTCCGCCTCCGATCGGCGCGAGTCCGCCGCGTCCGATCGGCGCGAGACCACCGACGGCAGGCGTTCCGCCGCCCGACTCGCCACCGCGCGAACGCACCACGCGCTCGCGGATGCTGTTGCCGAGATCGGGGTCGCGGCGGATGAACGGCGCGAGATCGTTCCCGTTGTTCCCCGAGCGGCGGATGATGTTGTTCACCGCCTGCGACGGATCGCGCAGCTCGTTTCGCGTGAAGCGGGCGGGCTGCGTCGAGATCGCGACGAGACCCGATCCCGCGTCGCCGCCGCCGTGCAACAGCCGCTCGCGCGCCGCATCGGCCGCAAGCGCCGCACGGTCGGCGCGAACGCCGATCAGCTCGTTCGAACGGAGGAACGTCCACGGCCGGAAGTCGATGTCGCCGACCCGCATGCGGCCGAACCAGCCGACTTCCCAGCTCGCTCGCGCGTACGGGCGATAGCACCAGTTGTAGTACGGGCGGTAACAGTCCCACCAACCCGCGGGCGCCCAGCCGACGTAGCCCGGGCTGTACATCCAGTACACCCACGCGGGCGAATAGCCGGCGCCCGGCAGCCACACCCACCCGTAGAACGGGTCGTTGGCCCAGCGGCCGTAGTGATACGGCACCCAGCCCCACGGCTCGTACGAAGCCCAGATCAACGCGCCCGAAGGCCCGCTGACCCATTCACCTTTGAAGTAAGGACGCCAGCCGGCCTCCACGTGCGGACGCCAGCACCAGGTGCTGAAGCCGCTGACATACACCCACGAGCCGTTCGACGAAAGGTCGGCGTCGGCGTACGCGAGCGAGCGGTCGAGATAGCGCGAGCTGCCGTGTCCGTAGCGCTCGGAGCGGCGGAGGAACCAGCGCTCGAAGTCGTCGGCCGCGGAGTACGACTGATTCACGAGACCGAAAAGGCCGTTGTCGTCGACGTGCGCTTCCTCGCCGGCGCGGATCTTCTGTGTCTCCTTCGGCGTCCGGACTTCGACGTTCCCTTCGAACACCGTGATGCGGTCGCGGCCGCGATCCGTGTCGACCGCGTAGATCGCCTCGTCATCGGCAAAAAAGCTCGCGTTGCCGGTGTCGAGCCTGACGACGTCGGACGTCTCGTCGCTCGCGCGCTGCAGAATCACATGGCCATAGCGCAGCTCGACCACCGTCTCCGTTCCATCGCTTCCTTCGACCGAATTGACGATCGACGCGAGGCGGACCTGCGTCGACTGATCGAGGCCGAGGACGTTGCCGTCCGAAAGGCGGATCTCGCTCCGGCCGCGGCGAGCGGTCGTGACCTCGTCGCCCGGGAAGAGCGGGATGTTGACGCGCGCATCGACCTGCCGGCCGTCATCCGACTGGCGAACGACCGTGCCGCCGTCGTCATACGTGATGTACGACTGCCCGCGCTCCGCGTACAGCGGCGCGGCGGCGAGGGTGAAAAGGGCGAGGATCGCGAGCTTTCGCATGGTCTCTCCTGCTAACAACCGCTCTCCTCTGCTGCGTTCCACATGCCACGGCAGAGGCAGCGTTTTGAAGGCTTTACGTCGAGTGCGACGGTCGAGCTCTCCTCTGGTGAGGACAGGCCGTCATCGCTCGGCTACGTTCCGTACGTGAGCCGTTCGGCAAGCACGCGCGGGAGACCGGCCTTCAAAATGGCCGTCTGCGTCTTGGCAACGTCATATGGGACGCGGAAGAACTGCACGGTCAGTTTCGACGAGTCGAAGATGAGGAACGACGTCTCCGGGTTGCGGTCGCGAGGCTGGCCGACCGATCCGGGGTTGATCAGATAGCGCAGCTCCGGGTTGAGACGGACGGTCGCGTCGCCGTGCACCGACGCGCCGCGAACGCGGTGGCGCTCGTCGATCGAGAAGATCACCGGCAGGTGCGTGTGGCCGTAGAGGATGAACTTCCCCTCGATCGAGTGGAAGACCTGCGCGGCGTGATGGTCGTTGAAGACGTATTCGTCCTCGTCGTGCGGAGAGCCGTGGCAGACCACCACGTCGCGGTCGGTGATCGGTCCGAGCGGCAGCTTCTCGAGGAACTTCTGATTCACCGCGCTGAGGTGATCGCGCGTCCAGAGCGCCGCGTGCTTCGCCGCCGCGTTGAAGCCGTCCGCTGCGTCGATTCCGGCGGCGACGCGATCGTGGTTTCCGCGGATGTAGAGCTTCGGCGCGCGGAGCGTCCGCATCCGGTCGAGCACCTGATTCGGCTGCGCCCCGTAGCCGACGAAATCGCCGAGGCAGATGATGCGATCGAACTTCTTGCGGCGGACGCGGCTCAGCACCGCGCGGAGCGCCTCGTGATTCGAGTGCAGATCGCTGACGACCAACGCTCTCAAGCCAGCCTCCGCACGCGCTTCGCCGATTCGAGCACGCCCTTCGGCAGCTCGAGCAGGAGGCGCTCCACGATCTCGCCGGGCGTCTCCTCCTCGCGGATCTCGATCGTGACGTCGGCCGCCTTGTAGTACTTGATCCGGCTCGCATACAGCTCGTGCGCCGCCGCGTCGTCGCGGAAGAGCGGACGCTCCCCTGCTTTGTCGCCGATCCGCGCGCGGAGCAGCGCGTAGGGCGCCGACAGATACACCGACAGCCCTTCCGACTGGATGAACTGCATGTTCTCGTCGAACGTGAACGTACCGCCGCCGGTCGCGACCACCGCCGACTCGAGGTACTTCGTCGAGCGGAGCAGGTCGCGCTCCCGTTTTCGGAAGTACGGCTCGCCGTGCATCGCGAAGATGTCCTTGACCGACATCTTCTCCGCCGCTTCGACGAGGTCGTCGATGTCGAAGAACGGTGCTTCAAGGCGCGACGCCAGCTCGCGACCAATGGTCGTCTTGCCGGCTCCCATGAATCCGACGAGGTAGATTTTCATTGGGAAGATGTTCTGCCTAGTCTAAAGCAGAACTACCACTCGAAACTTTCCATGAACCTCGTCGAGATGTCTCCCCTCACGAATTGTTCGTTCTCGAGGATGGCGCGGTGCAGTGGGATGGTGGTCTTGACGCCCTCGATGATGAAGGCGTCGAGCGCACGCTTGGCGCGCTGAATGACCTCGAGGCGGTCCTTCCCGCGAATGACGAGCTTGGCGATGAGCGAGTCGTAGTGCGGCGGGATGACGTAGTCGCGATACGCCGCCGTGTCGACGCGCACTCCCGGGCCGCCCGGCACATGGAACTCCCGGATCTTCCCCGGGTTCGGCGCGAAGGTGATCGGATCCTCGGCGTTGACGCGGAACTCCATCGCGTGCCCGCGCAGCCGGAAGTTGCCTTCCGGAACCGAGAGCCGCTCACCGCCGGCGACGCGGATCTGTTCCTTCACGAGGTCGATGCCGGTCACCTCTTCCGTCACCGGATGCTCGACCTGGATGCGCGTGTTCATCTCCATGAAATAGAACTCGTCGTCCTGGTAGAGGAACTCGATCGTGCCGGCGTTCACGTAATTGACGCTGCGGCAGAGCTGCACCGCCGCCGCGCCCATGCGCTCGCGGAGCTCTTGGGTGATGACGGACGACGGGGACTCCTCGATCAGCTTCTGATGGCGGCGCTGGATCGAACATTCGCGCTCGCCGAGGGCGACGATGCGGCCGTACGTGTCGCCGAAGACCTGCACCTCGATGTGGCGCGGGTGCTCGAGATACTTCTCGAGATAGACGTCGGCGACGCCGAACGCGCGCTCCGCTTCGTGGCGCGCCGTCTCGTACGCGCTCTGCAGCGCCGTCTCGTCGGGGCAGATGCGCATGCCACGTCCGCCGCCGCCCGCCGAGGCCTTGAGGATGACCGGAAACCCGATCGCGCGCGCGACATCGATCCCCTCTTCGACCGAGCGCAGCGGGCCGTCGCTCCCCGGAATGGTCGGCACGCCCGCCTTCTTCGCGGTGTCCTTCGCCACCGACTTGTCGCCCATCAGCCGGATCGACTCGGGGGACGGTCCGATGAACGTGAGCTGGCACTCGCCGACGATCTCCGCGAAGTGCGGATTCTCGGCGAGGAAGCCGTAGCCGGGGTGGATCGCATCGGCGCCGGTGATCTCCGCGGCCGCGATGATGCTCGAGATCGAGAGATAGCTCTGGCGCGAGAGCGCCGGTCCGATGCAGACGTCGTCGTCGGCGTAGCGGACGTGGAGCGCATCGCGATCGGCTTCCGAATGGACCGCGACCGTCTTCAGCCCCATTTCCTTGCAGGCCTGAATGATGCGGAGGGCGATTTCGCCGCGATTGGCGATGAGGACTTTCGAGATCATCAGAGTTCGGTCAGACGCGAATGGCGAAGAGCTTCTCGCCGTACTCGATCGGCTGCCCGTTCTGCGGGTAGATGCGAACGACGGTCCCGTCCGCGTCCGCCTCGATCTCGTTCATCAGCTTCATCGCCTCGATGATGCAGAGCACCTTCCCCTTCGAGACGCTGTCGCCGACGTTCACGAACGATTCGGCCTCGGGATTCGGCGAACGATAGAACGTCCCGACGATCGGCGAAGTGATGATGTGGAGGCCGGCGTCGGCGTCTTCCTCCGACTTCGGTGCGGCGATCGGGCCCGCCGAAGGCGCGGGAGCGGGCGTGGCGGCCGGTGCGGGCGCGCCCGTTCCGTCACCGTAGGAATGGACGACCTGCGGACCGGCCGTCTTGCCTTCGACCTTGACCTTCGTTCCGGCCTGCTCGACCTCGACGGAGGCGATGCCGCGTTCGGCCACCTTGTCGATCAGCTCGAGAATCTCTTTGAAGTTCAAATCTTCGACCCTTTCAAATCAGCTCGTCGCGCAGCAGGTGCTTCGCCCGCGCGAGCTCGAACCGCGCGCGGCCGTAATTGCCGTCGGGACGCATGACGAGTAGCACAAAGTACTCCGTGGTGACGGCCGAGAGGAAGGTGATGTACTTCTCCGTGACGAGGGCGAACTGCAGGACCTCACCCGTATTCAGCTCCGTGTTCGGCCGGACCGACTTCACGAAGCCACCGAACTCCGCGCCGAAGACGTCGAGAGGAACGTGATTGTCGTTGATCGTCTCGACCGCGATGCCATCGAGTCCGATGAGGCTCACGGCCAGTGCCCCTTCGACGCGATCTTTGATTCCGGACAGCACTTCCTTAAACACGGCTCACCTCGCGCCGGCCGATTTTCGCAAGCCACGCCTCGAGCTTGGCGACCTTCGGATCGCGTCCGACAGCGGCCTGTGGCCGATCGAGCGCCGCGAGTTTCTCGCGCACCGCGTCGTTGTTCGGATCGCGGAGCAGGATGGTCTCGTAGATCTGACGCGCGTCGGCCACGAGGCCCTGACCCGCGTAGAGATCCGCCATCGTCAGCGTCGACGTGATGTCCTCGCGCGGCTGCTCTTCGGCTGGCGCGAACACGTCAGCGACGTCGCTCGCCGGAGCGGGCGCGATCGGCGGGACGTCGACCATCGGGAGCTCCGCGGTCATGTCGAGCGGAACTTCGGCTTCCATGGGCGCGCGGCCTACGTGCATCCCTTCGGGCGCCTCGACCTCCAGCGCCGCCGTCGTGAACGCGGGCGCCGGCTCCTCGAACGGACTCTCCTCGTGCGCCACGCTCATCGGCTCGTTGTCGGCCGTCGCTTCTTCGACGCGATGCTCTTCGAGGAGCGACGTTGCAGCGTCGGCCCACGGCGATTCTTCTTCCGGGGTCGGCGGCGCGAAGGCGGCCTCGCCGGCGGCTTCCGGCTCCGGCGCGGCAATCTGCGTCGGATTGATCTCCTCCTCGATGCGGCTGATGACCCCTTCGAGATCGCTGTCCGACGGCATCAGCGCATGAACGAGCTTGTACTTTTTCAGCGCCTCGAGCTTCTCGCCATGAGCGAGATAAGCATCGGCCAGCAGACGGGCCGCGACGACATTTCCCGGATCGAGCTGCAACGCCTTCGACAGCGCTTCGATCGCGGCCGGCTCATTCTTCTCGTCGCGCAGGACGCGGCCAAGGGACACCCAGGCGGAGAGATACGTCGGATGGTGTTCGAGACCGGTGCGGAGCACCGACTCCGCCTCCGAGTATGCCGCGACCTTGCGCAGCTCCTCGGCGAGCGGAAAGAAGAGGCGGCTCTTCGGGTCCGTCTTGATCCGAAAGCGCAGCTCCTCGATTTTCGGGTTCGTCGCCTGTGCCATTTTCGATCGCCCGGAACGTCCGGAAACCGTGAAATACGCGAAACGAGAAGATATTGCAAGAGCGAGGGTTAGCGCCCGCGGCGCCGCCGCCCGACGATTCGCCGAAATCCCCGCTTCATCGTCTGAAACGATTCATTCAGGCCGTTGCCGGGATCGGCGGTCACGATG